>NZ_JAQZSD010000085.1:0-14831 GCF_028674935.1 Lysinibacillus sp. CNPSo 3705
GATGTCCAAAATTTCGTTTCGTTCACTAACTCATGGTTAGTTACTAAAAACTTTATTGATTACGTTTTGCTTGTTCAGTTTTCAAGGTTCATTTCGTTGTCATTTGTTTCAACAACTTTTATAATATAACATTTCTTGTTTTTGTTGTCAACTCTTTTTTAGAAGTTTTTAATACTTCTTTCAAAAGCAGCAACTCTTATATAATATCACTCTACGTTTTCAATATCAACATCTTTATTCAGTGTTTTTTGAATCCGTTTCGTTTTCTTACGTCGTCTTAACGACAAGTAATAATTTATCACGATTCCTATGTAACCGCAAGTGTTTTTTACAATATAATTATCTTTTTTTATAAATATAGAATTAGTAAGCTATTTTGTGATTTTTCGAGCACTAAATAATTCTTATAATCTTCTAGCTACCTCTTTATTTGTTTTACTATACATCTCTTTCTCATAAATCTCAATAAAATCAATTTTATGCCTCGGCATATGAAATCCTCCAGAAGCTTTAACTTACATTAAGAAAAGTATCTATATTAGTAAGGATCCTTTCTTAAGCTTCCCTTGTAAGCATTAAAGATATCAAATACACATCGGAACGGCCATTGCCCTAGCGAATACTCAACCATGAAAAAAAGGAGTCAAGGTGGTTCTCCTGCACCTCTTGACTCCTAGCTATTCATGTTTGTTACTTATAACTTTATTGTTCTACCACAAAAATCAATTGTAGCTGACGCTTCTTTTACTAGTAAAATAAAACAATTGCTGAAGGAAGTTAAACTTAAATCTAAAAATCAACTATTTTGTTTATCAGCTACATCTAGGCACCAATTGAAATTATCCCACGCAGAATACCAGCCACTGAAAATTTCAGAGGAATCATCCCAACGGACATCGAATTTCTTCTGACCGTTTACATCCACTAAATATAAAGTAAGCGTTGGATCTGCCTTAGAAACCGCCAATTTCATACCATGTTCAAGCTCTTCCTCAGTGAACAGAACATCTGAAACTGAGCGTACTTGTGCCTGTTCAAATACTTGTTTGTTAAAGATTTTATAATTCATTATAAGCCTCCAATAAAACTTTTGATAATGTCTATTTCTATTTAATCTGCAAATTATAGAACTCTAAAAGTATACCTTAAATTCATTCATCATTTAAATACTCTACTTAATTCTTTTAAACTTTTAAATATTGACTATTTCATTGCAGAAGATGAAAACAGGAGTCTTAGTGCTTGTTCTGCACCTCGACTCCTGTTTATTCAAGATAACCTTTTAAAACTATTACTTAGTAGTATGACGCATTGTTGGGAATAATAATACGTCGCGAATTGATGGCGAATTTGTAAGAAGCATGATTAAACGGTCGATACCAATTCCTAATCCACCTGTTGGAGGCATACCGTATTCTAATGCTTCAATGAAATCATTATCCATTTCGTGTGCTTCATCATTACCAGCTGCTTTTTCAGCTAGCTGAGCTTCAAAGCGCTCACGTTGGTCAATTGGATCATTTAGTTCTGTAAAGGCATTTGCATGCTCACGACGAACGATAAATAGTTCGAAACGGTCTGTGAAACGCTCGTCCTCTGGGTTTTTCTTTGCTAGAGGTGAGATTTCTACTGGATGACCATAAACAAATGTAGGCTGAACAAGAGTCTCTTCAATTTTTTGCTCGAAGAACTCGTTAATAATATGCCCTACCTCATGTGTTTCTTTAACTTCTACCCCATGTTCTTTAGCAAGCGCTTGAGCTTGTTCCTTAGTCATTGGTTGCCAGAAGTCTACACCTGTAGCTTCTTTTACTGCATCTACCATATGAACTCGTTTCCAGCCTACAGCAAGATTAATTTCATCTTCACCGTATTGAACTGTAGTAGTACCTAAAACCTCTTGAGCTACATGAGCAATAAGGTTTTCAGTTAGAGACATAATATCTTTGTAATCCGCATAAGCTTCATACAGCTCTATCATTGTGAATTCAGGATTATGGCGTGTTGAAATCCCTTCATTTCGGAAAACACGACCAATTTCGTATACTTTCTCTAGTCCACCAACAATTAAACGTTTCAAATGTAGTTCGATTGCAATACGCATATATAATTCCATATCAAGTGCATTATGGTGTGTAATAAACGGACGAGCCGCTGCACCACCAGCAATTGTATGAAGCATTGGTGTTTCTACTTCTAAGTATCCTGCATTATCTAAATAATTGCGAATAGCACGGATAATTTTAGAACGTGTAATGAATGTAGTTTTACTATCTTCATTCGTCATTAAATCTAAATAACGTTGACGATAACGTTGCTCAACATCTTGTAAGCCATGGAATTTTTCTGGCATAGGGCGTAAAGCTTTTGATAGGAATGTGAATTCTTCAGCTTTGACTGAAAGCTCTCCTACTTGTGTTCGGAATACATTACCACGAATACCTACGATATCACCTAGGTCAGCTTGTTTAAATAATTCATATGCTTCTTCGCCAACATGATCCTGACGAACATAAATTTGAATTTGGCCACCTAAATCTTGCATATGCGCAAAGCCAGCTTTTCCTTTACCGCGTTTCGTCATAATACGACCCGCAATAATTACCTCTTGTAGGTTTTCTTCTAGCTGCTCTTTTGTTTGATCTGCAAATTGTTCACGCACTTCTGTTGATAAATGCGTACGTTCAAAACGACTACCAAATGGATCTTGACCATTGTCTCGAATAGCCGTCATTTTTTGGCGTCTCACCAAAAGCTGATCATTTAATTCTTCTATGTTTGACACTTGTTTCACTCCTTATTAAATTGTCCGCGTTGCGTTTACGTCCATAATATTTCTATTGTACACAATTTTATTGTTGTAATCATCTGTTTCGTTTTAATTTCCATAAGAGAAAAAATGATTAATAATTCTAAAAATTGATGTTAGCAGAAAAATAGACGTCTCAAAACGAACAGAGAGACGTCTATTTAATGTATTAAAGAATTAATTCTTTTGCTTCTGGTACTATTAATTTAGATTCAAGCTCTTCATAGTCTTGTACGATTCCATTTAATAGCGCACGAAGCTCTACCGCAGTCTCTGTTTGGTTAATCGCTTTACGCGCTTTACCATTACCACGAATACCTTTTAAATACCATGAAGCATGCTTACGCATTTCACGTACCGCCACACCTTCTCCTTTTAATTGCATAAGGCGTTCAAAGTGTAGCAAGCACACATCAATTTTTTCGCGTACACTTGGCTCTTCCTTTAACTCGCCAGTTTCAAGGTATTGCACTGTACGATAAATCATCCATGGATTGCCTAGCGCAGCGCGTCCAATCATTACTGCATCCACCCCAGTAGTATCAAGCATACGTTTTGCATCTTGAGGGGTTTCTACATCGCCATTACCAAGCACAGGGATTTTTACATTTTCCTTCACTTGACGAATGAAATCCCAATTTGCTTTTCCTTCGTACATTTGTACACGTGTACGTCCATGAACAGCTACCGCTGAAGCACCGGCACGTTCGGCAGCTTGTGCGTTCTCTACAGCAAAGATATGCTCGTCATCCCAACCAATACGCATTTTCACGCTGACAGGTTTTTTTACTGCATCTACAACAGCCGCTACCATTTCATATAATTTATTCGGATCTAAAAGTAAACGGGCGCCCGCTTCACATTTAATAATTTTATTAACTGGGCAACCCATATTAATATCGATAATATCGGCAGTTGTGTTTTCATCTACATACTTAGCCGCTTCCACTAACGTTGTTTTATCACCACCAAAAATTTGCAATGAAAGTGGATTTTCACGCTCATCGATATAAAGCATGCCTAGTGTTTTTTCGTTCTTCTGGACAATCCCTTTATCACTAATCATTTCTGCATATACTAGCCCTGCTCCGAACTCCTTAACCGTCAAACGGAAAGCAGAGTTACAGATTCCTGCCATTGGTGCTAATACAACACGGTTGTCCATGACTATATCGCCAATTTGAAACGGCTTCTCAGTTGTCTGACTCAACGCTGTTTTCCTCCTTCTATAGGTTTTCACCTATTCCATATATATCAATTGTTAATGCTACTCAAATCAATTATGCCTCAGCATGATGGTATCCGAATTTGGCTTTTGCCTGTAGATGTTAGTCAGCCGATACACCCATTATCTTTGACCATTGGATAGGAACTTAATGAACGGACTGCAAAATTTTCAGCTCTGCTGATGCTCGCCATAAAGTTACGCCTTCCTCTTCACAATTCATCCGTTGCATTATATCATGTGCCCTTTGCAGTTGTTGTCCAACTGGTGTAGGCGTAATTTCTATTAATGGTACTAATACGAAAGCTCGCTCATACATCCTTGGATGCGGAACAATTAAGCTCTCTGTTTCAACATTTTCGTGATTGTAGAGTAGAATGTCAAGGTCTATGATGCGAGGGCCCCATCGAAATTCACGAACACGCCCAAGTTCACTTTCAACCCATTGGCAAATTTTCAGCATTTCGGAAGATGAGTAACTCGTTTTAATATGAACAGCAATATTTAAAAAATCTGCCTGATCCGTGTAGCCTACAGCAGCTGTTTCATAAACAGATGAAATGTGTACAACTTCAATTTCCTCTTTGCCCTTTAAAAGGGTAACAGCATGTTGTAAGTTTTCAAATCGATCTCCCATATTTGTACCGATTGATAAATACACATCATTCATTAGTAATCACCTCGCGTTATTTCTACCGATACTTCTTTATAATAGCCATGGATTGGTGGATCTGGTTTAATAAGCTCCACGCGAACCCCCTTTACCTTTTCTGAGTATGTTTCTAAAATACTGTTTGCTATTTTCGAGACAAGCGCTTCAATAAGCTTGAACGGCTCTCCTTCTACAATATCACGGCATAACGCATAAACCTCAGCATAGTTCACCGTATGATTTAAATCATCCGTCTCCCCAGCCTTTGTCATATCTATAGCAAGTGAAACATTGACACGGAAGCGTTGGCCAAGTGTTGTTTCCGCCGCTAAAACGCCATGATAGCCGTAAAACTGCATATCCTTTAAATGAATATAGTCCATCACGCTTCCTCCTTATAAATACGCTTACCTACTAAAATATCAGCCATATGTGTAGAGCGTGCCATTTCCTTTACATCATGTACACGAATCATATGGCAACCTTTTTCAATACCGTAAACGATTGTTGCTCCTGTACCTTCTATACGTTCCTCAACAGGCAGCTTTAAGACATTACCAATCATTGACTTACGTGAAGTCGCTAGCAAAACAGGATAACCCATTGCTACTAAATCCTCTAAATGCTGCATCATTTCAATATTTTGAGCAGTAGTTTTCGCAAAGCCTATGCCTGGATCTAAAATAATATGATTATCTGGTATACCTGCATTCCGAGCAACAGCAATACTCTTCTCTAAGTCAGCCTTTGCCGTCATCCAGAAATCAGTACCATAATTAGTGTTTTCTCGATTATGCATTAAAATAATCGGTACATTTAAATCCGCAGCAACCTGTGCGATCTCGGGTTCAGCTTGCGCTCCCCAAATATCATTAATAATATGGGCACCCGCTTCAATGGCTGCACGGGCTACGTTCGCTTTATACGTATCAACTGATATAACCGCTGGCACTTCCGCTACTAAAGCTTGAATAACTGGTACAATTCGTGCAATCTCATCTTCATCGGAAATACGTTCATAACCCGGGCGTGTTGATTCTCCGCCAACATCAATAATTTTAGCGCCATCCGCTACCATTTTTTTCGCTTGAGCAACGGCAGCTTCAACGTTATTGTACTTTCCTCCATCCGAAAATGAATCTGGTGTGACATTTAAAATACCCATCACAAAAGTTTCTGCTGTATAGTCTAACGTGATCCCGTTAATCGTTAATGGTGTTGTATATTTTTCAAGCATGTTAACTCTCCTCTTATTCTTGTTCCACTTCATTGACAAATACTTCATGTAAACGCGAATAAACTGGCCCTTTATTGCCTAATAACTGCGTGCTCTCTAATTTAAAAATTGGAACAAGCTCTTGTATAGAGTTAGTAATAAAGCACTCTGAACTTTGCTCTACGTCCTCTTTAGTAAAGAAGCCTTCTTTTACCTCAATCCCTAAAGATTGTGCTCGCTCAATTACCCACGCTCGGATAATTCCAGGTAAAATGCCAGTCTCTAAAGAAGGCGTATATAGTATATCATCTTTCACCCAAAAGATATTTGATGTTACACCTTCAGCAACATAGCCATTTTCCGTTAAAAAGAAGCCCTCTTGTTGCGCCAAAGATGGCATCTCAAAACGTCCAAGAACGTTATTGCCATAATGGTGCGATTTCACTCGAAGCCCTTTTTCAGGAGTATTACGCGGTGTCACAAGCCACTGTGCGTTTTTTTCCATACCTCGAGGTGTATCATGTAATTCTTTGCGAAAAACAATAACATTCGGTTGTCTATAGTCAGTAGGCTGCAATCCGATACTATGTTCTCCAGCCGAGACATTTATACGGAAATACCCATCTTGTCCATTAGCCTGTTCATTTAATTGCTGAACAACCTTTAATAATTCCTCTTCCGTATACGGCATATGAATACGATATTGAGAAAGCGCGGTTTGCAACCTTGCCATATGTGCTTCCCAGTAAAACACTTTGCCCTTATACGTTCGAAACGTTTCAAAAAAGCCTAACCCGTATAAAAATCCATGATCAAATGGTGAAATACGCAAATCCTGCGCCACTATATAGTCTCCATTCATCCAGCACAGCATTTACTTCGCTCCCCCAACATACAAATCTATAAACTGGCGCAGAAGCTCTTTACCTCGCTCCGTCATAATCGATTCAGGATGGTATTGCACTCCCTCAATGGGATAGTCCTTATGGCGAATGCCCATAATTTCGCCTTCCTCTGTCCATGCCGTCACTTCAAAACATGCCGGTAACGTTTCCCTTTCTACAATTAAGGAGTGGTAACGAGTAGCTGCAAATGGATTTGGCATCCCCTTATGCAAACCTATTTCAGCATGTAGCACAGGTGACGTTTTACCATGCATCAAACGTTCAGCTCGGATAACATTCCCTCCGAATACTTGAGCAATGGCTTGATGGCCAAGGCAAACGCCTAAAATCGGAATATTTCCCGCGAAATACTTAATAATGTTCAGGCTTTCACCCGCTTCATTCGGGCTACATGGCCCCGGAGAAATAACAATCATATCTGGTGCAAGCTGCTCAATATCTTTCACCGTTAATACATCGTTTCTTTTGACCACTAATTCATGTCCAAATTCCCCAAAATATTGTACAAGGTTATACGTAAAAGAATCGTAGTTATCAATCATTAAAATCATTTTGCTCGCTCCTCTGCCATTGCCTTTGCCTGCCACATCGCCTTCGCTTTATTTAAGGATTCTTGATATTCTCTCTCCGGAACAGAATCAATAACAATGCCTGCTCCTGCCTGAATATGCGCTACTCCATCTTTAATAAATGCTGTGCGAATAACGATATTAAATTCCATATCACCTGTAAAACCTAGCCAGCCAATTGAACCCGTATATAACCCTCGTCTTACAGGTTCTAATTCTTCAATTATCTCCATCGTACGAATTTTAGGTGCACCTGTTATTGTCCCTCCTGGGAACATGGCACGGATAACGTCTGCATTGGTTTTTCCCTCAGCTATTTCTCCTCGTACATTGGAAACAATATGCATCACGTGTGAATAGCGTTCAATCACCATGAACTCATCTACTTCAACAGTCCCATATGTAGATACTCTCCCTAAATCATTACGCTCTAAATCAACAAGCATTACATGTTCAGCACGTTCCTTATCGTTATCTATCAATTCCTGCGCTAACGCTAAATCCTCAGCCTCGGATTTTCCTCTTGGACGTGTTCCAGCTATTGGTCGAGTAGATAACTCATTACCGTGACGCTTCACCAAAAGCTCAGGTGAACCTGAAACAACTGCAAAATTCGGCGCTTCTATATAAGCCATATAAGGTGAAGGATTAAATGCACGTAATGCTTCATATACATCCATTGCAGTTGCGTTTAATTTCTTGGATTGACGTACCGACAAATTCACTTGAAATACATCGCCTTGCGCTATGTATGTTTGAATTTTACTTACTGCTTCCTCAAAGGCAGTCCCCGCAAATGATACTAACAATTCACTTTCGTCATTTACTATTTCAACAGCGCTTGTTTTTTCAAACTTTCGTGTAAGCAATCCTTCTTGTGCTGCCCCTTGCCACGCATTAGACCATTCTTCCAAATCTACATGGCAATCAGCTAGCTTCATAAGCGTTACTTTATTTGTTTTCACATCGTGTACTGCCCAGCAATCAAAAATATAAAAATAAATATCTGGTATCTGTAAATCATCTACAGCAGTATGAGGTAACACTTCAATTTTACGAGCGTAATCGTATGCTACAAACCCAATAGCCCCACCTTGAAAAACAGGAAGCTCAGAATTATATGCAATGTGATAGTTCTCTACTAATTTCTCTAACAAAGCAAGAGGTTCACCGTTTAAATTTTCAGTCTCACCATTTCTCCAATTTACAAGTAAACCGTTCTCGATCGATTGTGCTGTAGCTAGTGGATTCCAAGCAGCTATTGTAAAATTTCCTCCACGTCCACTTTCTAAAAATACATGTGCTTGCTCTGCTTCTGTTTGCTTCTTATAACTATAAAAAAACGAGTCTGCATCCATCGATATTGTTTTCGTCAGTATTGTCTTCAAATCGCTATTCCCCTTTAAGTCATATGATGTGATTCCATCTTAACTTGAATATTGCTTGGAAGCGAATATTTTTCAGGTAGCCACTTAAAATTTGATTACCGAATGTTTCTACATCCGATCGGTGATAACCAAATATGCTAAAGCGCCTATTTACATCCGAAAAAAAGTTGGAGAACCGAAGGAGCAAGACGCACTCCACCTCTTTTGCGAACGAAACATCTAATCCATAGTTTGAAAATAGAATTAGATTTTTTAACAAATAAAAAAGACTCCTCGTTTAAGGAGCCTTAACGTTCAAATAATTGGATTAGTCTTCAAATTGATATAAAGGTGTTGATAAGTAACGTTCCCCATTAGAAGGTACGATCGCAAGAACATTTGAGCCCTTACCTAAACGTTTTGCTGCTTCAATCGCAACATGAATAGCTGCACCTGATGAAATACCGCATAAGATACCTTCTTCACGTGCTACTTTACGTGCTACCTCGAAAGCAATTTCATTTTCAACTGGGAATACAGTAGAATACACATCTGTATCTAACACTTCAGGTACGAAGCCAGCACCGATACCTTGAATTTTATGAGGCCCTGGTTGGCCACCAGAAAGTACTGGTGAATCTTTTGGTTCAACAGCAATAATTTCAATCTCTGGATACTGCTCTTTTAGCACAGCACCCGCACCCGTAATTGTACCACCTGTACCAACACCAGCAACAAATGCATCTAATTTTAAACCTTCAAATGCTTCTACAATTTCAGGACCTGTTGTTAAACGGTGAACAACTGCATTAGCTGGGTTCGTGAATTGTTGTGGTAAGAAGTAGCCATGCTCAGCAGCTAATTCCTCCGCCTTAGAAATCGCACCTTTCATACCTGCTGGCCCAGGTGTTAATACAAGCTCTGCACCATATGCACGTAATAAGTTACGACGCTCTAAGCTCATTGTTTCCGGCATTACTAAAATTGCTTTATAGCCCTTAGCCGCAGCAATCATCGCTAGACCAATACCCGTGTTACCAGAAGTAGGTTCAATAATTGTACCACCAGGCTTTAATGTACCGTCTTTTTCTGCCGCTTCAATCATCGCTAAAGCTAAACGGTCTTTCACTGAGCTACCTGGGTTAAAATATTCTAATTTTACATAAACAGTACCTTCGTTTTCACCTGTTGCATGATTTAATTTAACAATTGGCGTTTTACCTACTAATTCAGCTACCGAGTTTGCTAATCTACTCATTTATCAATCCACTCCTAATCCCTACTAATTTTATAGGTTTTACTTATTTTTGATTTTATCAATTTTTCCATTCGATTGTCAATAAATATAACTTATATTTTCAGAATATTTATTGCTTCACCTACGTCAAAGGTTATTGGCTAATATTGACGCATGAAGGGAAACAAAAATCTGCTCAATATCCCGGAGTGGCCATTACTCTGTTGACGCTAAACGTCTGCAGGGTTTCCCTGGCTCACTTTTCCCGCAGATATCTTGCAGATTCTTGAACTTCTTTCAGCACATAATTTATGGAGCGAAAGCGAAGCAACAAATACAGAAGTCTCCCACCTCTATAGACGGTGAGCTGAAAGAAGTTAAAGCCTCCGGCGCATGTCACGGAATCGGTAGCCGATTCCGGACGTAATTATGCCGAGGCATAGTTGATACTCATTCAGAGCAATCTGTTATTTACCTTTTTTCGCTTCTCCGTAATACCAAGTCGCATTGAATTCAGACCAGAATGATTCCGGTGTAACATGTTGTGGCAATTGTTCTAACGCAAGCTCACGTTCAATATGTTCTTTCACATCGTCATATGTAAAGGATTGTCCTTCTGTTATCTCTTGAACTTGTACAATTCCGTAATGACCGTTAGCAAGCTTAAATGCTTTACTAACCTCATCTGCTTTTAAAGCCTTCACTGCTTTTAAAATGGCAGGATCAACGTTTTCCTGTTTTTCTGTGAGGAAACCAATATCTCCGCCTAAGCTAGCTGAAGCACTGTCTACTGAAACCTCACGTGCTAGCACCGAAAAATCAGCGGGAGCTTTTATTTCACTTAATGCTTCCTCAGCTGCTTTTTTTGAATTCACTTCTATAAAATTCGTACGATAACTTGTTTTCGTGTTGTACAGTGCCTGATTTTCCTCATAATATTTTTCAATACTACCTTCTTTTATAACCACATCTTTTGTCAGTACTTTATCCAATATAAGCTGTGAGCGAATTTTTTGTCGCAGTTGCTCTGATGAAAGGTTTTGCATTGCAGTATCAAATTTATCTTGGGCAGAACGCATTAAGGCTAACTCTAAATCAATCTCCTTATCCGTTACTTTTATGTTAAACTTTTCGGCTGCTTTTTCCATCACTGATTCATTCACTAAATTTTGTAGCGTCTCTTTACCATAGCGTTCTTCCATGGCAACCATCCACTTTTGACGTGTAATAATATCCCCATCAACGGCAGCGACTTGCTCGTCGCTACCAATTTCCTGGTCTTTATTAGGAATGAGCCAAGTTATAAACCACAAAATATTTCCTAATAATAAAATTGCCATAACTGTTAATGCAGGTTTTGTCTTCAGACGACGTTGCAATAAGGGCGTTTGGTTGGGTGTTTCAGCGGATAAAGGTCGTCGATTACGCGTTGAGCTCATCGATGAATCCTTCTAACTCTTCTTTTGAGAAGTGGTATGTTTCTAAACAGAAGTGACATTGTGCTTCTGCTTCGCCATCCTCTTTAATCATTTCTCGAATCTCGTGTGTCCCTAACCCTAAAATCGCTGCACCAAATCGCTCTTTTGAACATTGACATTTAAATTCTACCGGCATGGAATCTAAAATTTGCAGATGACCGTTTCCTAATACAGCTTCTAAAATTTGCTCCGGTGTAAAACCTTTTTCAATCATTTTTGAAACAGGCTCTATAGTAGCAAGATGCTGCTCAATTTCGTCAATTGTTTCTTCTTCACAGCCTGGCATTAATTGAAGGATAAACCCACCAGCCGCTAGAATTGTGTTATCAGGATTTACTAAAACCCCTAATCCAACTGATGAAGGCACTTGCTCTGATGTAGCGAAATAGTAAGTAAAGTCCTCAGCAATTTCACCCGATACAATTGGCGTTTGTCCAGAGAACATGTCTCTCAAACCAAGATCTTTTACAACTGTTAATGAGCCCTCTGTCCCAACACCTGCTCGAACATCAAGCTTGCCGTGCTCGTTTAAATCGAAATGAACGTGGGGGTTTGTTACAAAACCGCGTACTTCACCGTGCGCGTTACTGTCAATTACCATCGGACCGATTGGACCGTTCCCCTCAATTTTTACCGTGATTTTTTCCTCACCTTTTAACATAGCACCCATCATCACCGCAGCAGTCATAGAACGACCAAGGGCTGCCGACACAACAGGCCATGTATTATGACGACGTTGCGCTTCTCCTATAGTTGTTGTCGTACAAGCTGCAAAAACACGAACCTGTCCGTTGAACCCTAAACCTCGTACTAAATAGTCTTTCATAAATGAAATGTCCCTCATTTCTTATTGATTGCGTTTATATAGCTTATATAAGCCTTTTAATGTTAAAAACGGATCGACTACATCAATAGCTTGCGTCTCACCAGCAATTAAATTTGCTAATCCTCCAGTAGCAATTACTAAAGGCTCTTCCTTACTTTGTGCTTTCATGCGATTAACAATCCCCTCAACTTGCCCAACAAAGCCATAAAATATCCCGGCCTGCATCGCAGATACGGTTGTCTTTCCAACAATATGTGTAGAGCGCAATATTTCAATACGTGGCAATCTAGCTGCCTGTGTATAAAGCGCCTCCGTTGAAATCGAAATACCTGGAGCGATAGCACCGCCCATATAATCGCCCTTTTCGTTTAAGTAACAATATGTTGTAGCAGTTCCAAAATCAACAATAATCAGTGGTGCTTTATAAACATCAAGAGCTGCAATAGCGTTCACTATGCGGTCTGAGCCAACTTCACGCGGGTTTTCATATTTAATATTCAGTCCTGTTTTCACACCTGGTCCTACAACGAGCGGTTTTTTACGAAAATACTTTTGACACATCGTTTCTAACGAAAACATTATTGGTGGTACAACAGAGGATATAATAATGCCTGTAACCTGTTCAAATGAAATGCCTGCATGATGAAAGAAAGATAATACTTGCATTGCATATTCATCTTCTGTTTTATGAAGGTCAGTCACCATACGCCAATGGAAGGCCAATTGATCGTTGTCATCATAGACACCTAATACAATATTCGAATTTCCTGCATCTAAAACTAAAATCATGGTTGATGCCTCCTATTTATTGCCCTTCATCGTAATTGTACCTGTCACTATACGATTGATACAACTAAAACAATGCATACTCATGCATAAAAAATTAAGATCAATTATCCTTGACATTATTGCGTCCGGAATGGAATTTGCGCTACACAAAAAAGTTAAAACACTTTAGAAAATGATACCACACTTTTATTTCTATGAAATAACATTCATCTCACTCCAAAAAGGAGCCACCATCATATTAGGTAGCTCTTTCAAATTAAATCTCATATTAAAACGTAAAGTTGATTTCCGTTCCAGGCTACTCGCTTTCCTGTGGGCGAGCGTCGAGCCGCTTCCTCCGCTTGCGCTCCGTGCAGGGTCTCGCCTGTCTCGCTTTCCCACGGGAGTCGAGTAGCCTTCCACTCCAATCAGCGATAGTGTAAATTTTTATAAATCTTATTCATTTCAAAAGTGTATAATATTGCGACTTATAACAGAGAAGAAATTGTTCAACTGTTATTGCTAACGCTTCGATTTACGCACAGATAAACAATATTGCTGAAGTTTCGTTTTATAACTATAAATTAGGCCATGCCAGAAAATACATCTTTGTGAATTGGTTGATTGAAGTGGAGAATGGGCGACTCCTCGGGGGTCAGATCACATCGCGAGTGAAGCGGCTCATCGGACGCCACCCGCTCTGCGCGAAAGCGAAGCGTCAGCTACAAAGCGCCCAGCCGGAACGGAAATCAACCCCTCGTTTTGCCGACCGTACTAAGGGAGCCACCCTCAAATTAGGTAGCTCCTTTCAAATTATTTAAAATTAAATTTTTCTGGGTCTGGTCCGCAACGTAAGCCATCATTTAGTGCATCTAACTGAGCCATTTCTTCCTCTGTTAACGCAAAGTCAAAGACCGTTAGATTTTCAGTCATTCGTGCAGGAGTCATTGTTTTTGGAATTGTGACTACACCATGCTGCACATCATAGCGTAAAACGATTTGTGCAGGTGTTTTGCCATATTTAGAAGCTAGCTGCTGAATCAATGATTCTTCCAATAAAGAACCATTCATTAGCGGCGACCACGCTTCTACCTGTATTCCTTTTTCCTTACAATATGCACGAACTTCCTCTTGAGTTAAGTGAGGATGGAATTCAATTTGATTAATTACAGGAACAACTGATGTTTCCTTTAATAAATTTTCTAAATGTTGAACATGGAAGTTACTAACGCCAATTGAGCGTACACGTCTATCCTGATAGATTTTTTCAAGCGCTTTATAAACATTAATATAATTTGTATCTATTCCCGGCCAATGAACTAAATATAAATCTAAATAATCTAGTCCTAATTTCTCTAAACTACTATCATAAGCTGCAAGTGTTTCTTCATAGGAGAGTCCATCATTCCAAACCTTTGATGTTACGAATAGTTCTTCACGTGTTACTAAGCCCTCATCAATCGCCGCGCGAATTCCTCGCCCAACACTTTCTTCATTACGATATACTTGAGCTGTATCAATGCTACGGTAACCTTTTGCAATAGCTGTTTTTACTGCCTCCGCCAAGTCATCCCCTTCAGGTACTCGAAAAACGCCATAGCCGATTAACGGCATCTCTAAACCATTATTCAATGTTACGTTTCCCATGTTTCAACACTCCTATCTATTTTGTCCTTAAAACAATCGAGTAGGAGGGAGTGATTAACTCCCGACCTCTCACACCACCGTACGTACGGTTCCGTATACGGCGGTTCAACTAAGATCAATAACGCAAAGTTT
>NZ_JAQZSD010000086.1:0-14104 GCF_028674935.1 Lysinibacillus sp. CNPSo 3705
GAGACAGACGAGACCCCGCACGAAGCGAAGCGTAGGAGGAGGCTCGGCGCTCGCCCGCGGAAAGCGAGCGGAATGCTTCGGAAAACAACAGTAGAGTCAACAGTGCCAAATGAAAAAAGCGAGGTATTCAACGATTTACTCGTTAAATACCTCGCGATGTGAGAAGATATAGACTTTTTCAGTGCCCTCCGCTTGTGTTGCCTCTTTTTCCACTTTTTTAGTTGGCTGATAACTCTTTACAAACTTTATAAGTGGGGTAATAGACACAAACTGTTGAATTTTCAACGGTTTCTCTTATGGGGATTTGCTGTTTGCTGAGACTAGGAGAAATGATTGCTTGTTTATCGATTGAGAGCCCTTCTATTACTGGTTCTACACCATAAAACAACAATAAAAAATAGCATACTAAACCTACTATACGCAAACAATCACCTCGCAATGTTCTGTTATATTAGTATGTATGGTCAAACATAAAAAAATATAAGTAAAATCTAAAACTTCTCTCTTTTGAAATGATTTTTTATTCGGTAAGCGTTTGTATGTCAATGATTGAAAGGTATAGTAAATCGATTTTATGAAATAAATGTTGTCATGGAAAATTCAATATGCTAATATAGCTAACGTAAATATTTGATCTGTATAACCTCAATGATATGGATTGAGGGTCTCTACCAGGAACCATAAAATCCTGACTACAAAAATTTTGCTTTATTTTTGTAGTCAGGATTTTTTCTTTTAACTTCTTTCAGCAAAAGTAAGTGGTGAGATGAATGCGGTTTTAAGTCACTTTTCAGCGGTGTCCAAACATCTGTACCTGTCGCGCTACGCTTTCGGTACAAAAAACATCCGCTGAAAGAAGTTAATGCCTCTGGTGGATGTCACAGAATCGGCTTTGTACATGCACAACCCGATTCCGACGCAATTATGCTGAGGCATAAATTGATACCTCTCTACAAAAATGAAAGTGTAACAGAAGGGTGATTATTATGAATTGGAGAGTATATATTCTTGCCGTTACTACCTTTGCAGTAGGATTGGTGGAATTAATTGTAGGTGGTATATTACCAACAATTGCAGAGGATTTAAATGTGTCCTTAGCAACTGCGGGACAATTAATTACCATATTTGCTCTTGTCTATGCAATATCTGCTCCTGTCCTTTTATCATTAACCGCAAAAGTGGAAAGGAAGCGCCTTTATCTTATTTCTTTATTTATTTTTACTTTAGGTAATCTGATGACGTATTTTAGTACGACATTCTCGATCGTCATGATTGCTAGAATTTTCACGGCGATGAGTACCGCATTGGTCATCGTTTTATCCTTAACGATTACAACAAAAATTGTTGAACCAAAACATCGTGCAAAAGCTTTAGGGCTTGTTTTCGTAGGTGTCAGTTCGGCACTTGTCATCGGTGTCCCAATGGGGATATTTGTAGCTGAAGCATTTGGATGGCGAGCTGTGTTTTTAGGAATTGCGCTTCTTTCAACTGTATCTATGATTCTTATTGCGTTACTGCTTGAAAAAATGCCTGTTGTAGAAGTGGTTCCATTAAAGGCTCAAATTAAATCATTAGCGAATTTAAAAATCTTAAGTGCACAATTAACAACACTATTTATGCTGGCAGGTCACTATATGCTTTACGCATATTTAACTCCATTTTTAGTAGAAGCATTTGATATGAGTGCCTCATGGATTAGTATCTGTTATCTAATCTTCGGAATAGCGTCTGTCAGTGGGAATGCTCTCGGTGGTTGGCTAGGTGACAAAATGGGTACTGGTAAAGCCATTCTATTGATTGTATCTACCTTCGCCGTTGTATTATTTAGTATTCCTTACACGATTGTTGCGTTACCACTCTTTTTAGTCGTAACAATTTTATGGGGTGCACTTAGCTGGGCTCTTACACCGCCATTACAAAATTATTTAATACAGACTGATCCAAAAACATCTGATATTCAACAAAGTTTAAATACGGCTGCATTACAAATCGGTATATCCATAGGTTCAGCTGTTGGTGGGGCTATGTTTACTGTTACAGGATCTGCTATGCATTTATCTAGCTTCGGTGTCATTTTAGTTTTATGTGCGCTAGGCTGTGCTATTTTCTCTCTAAAAAGAGCGCCAGTTTCACATGAGGCTGAGCTAGGGCTGAAATCGGCTCACAATAATTAGAGTGGCTCATCGAACGTCTAGGAAAGCGCTCAGTCGGAACAGAAATCAAGTAATAGCTAGAATTTCCGATGAAATTTGGCCTATCATTAAGCATTTTGCGAAAACGTATGTCATGTGAAAAGTTGATTGAAGTGGAGGCTTAGCGATAATCCCTGGGGTCAGCAATAAAGAGGAACAAAGGCTAAAATTATCACGTCCTGTGATAACGCCTTCGTGACCAATATCATGTTGTGGATGCCCCCGGGAAAGCGCTCAGTCAAAACGGCAATCAACCACGTTATGGTGACGAACTTTTAGAGTGCATTTTTTGGTTGAAAATATCCAGAAAATACTACTGTAAAAGAAGGACAATTATATAGCGAGATAGAATGTAAGTTTAGAGGAGGTTGGTAAATACATGCAGATAGATTTAACGGAATTTAAAGAATCAAATGTGAAAGTTGTCGCAACGATTGACCAGACGCTTTACCGAAATGTGGGTGCTATTATTTTATATGAAGAGGATTCACACACTACAAGGGGCCCATTTTGAGTAATTATATTCAAATGCCCTTAGTATATTTTTATACATAAATAATTTTACTAACTAATAAAAGTGATAGACTTCTCTTAGCTTTTTTAAGTGAAAATAGTTAATCATTATGAACACCCCATGCTCACATTTCTTGAAGTGTTTTCCCCTATGTAATTCATTAAATGATGTCCCTTAAGAACTAATTGTTTAAAATTAAAATTTCCTTTTAACTGAATTAATACAGCGTAGTTATTGCTAGAGTGCTGATTAATTCGCCAAAGTTATTATTAGCTGATGAACCAATTGGGGATAGCCAATCGGGTACGGGCGTAATGGAACTAAGGAGGTGTTAAATTGTGCGAAAAAAACTTTTTATTATTTTGTTCATCATCGCAATACTGCTGCTTGTAACAAGGATTACGTATAAAATGGAGATGAATAACATGAGTAATTACCCAATACCTGGAGAGATGGTAGAAATTAATCAACATACTATTCATGTTTATAAAACGGGTGAATCATCAAAAAGTAATTCTAGAATCATATTGCTACCTGGCAGTGGAACGACTTCTCCTTATGCTGATTTCTATCCTCTATATAGTAAATTAAAGGACCAATATGAAATCATTTTATATGAACGTCCTGGCTATGGCTGGAGCGATAAAACAGCTGACGATCGCAATATTGATACAATGGTAGATGAATTACGAGAAACGCTTCAAAGAGTAAATGAGGCTCCTCCTTATGTGCTAGTGGCCCATTCTATGGGGGCCTTAGAAACAATACGTTATGCACAGCGTTACCCGCAAGAAATAACAGCGCTTGTTTTTATTGATGGCATTAGTCCAACATACGCAAAGAACTTTCAATATACATTCACTAAAAAAATTAGTTGGAATACGATAAAGGGTATCGGTGAAATAGGACTAATTAATGCAATATCTAAAACAGGAGTCCTAGATAAGGTTTTCATTGATATTGATAATTTACCAAAGGACTTACAAGATATAAAAAAAATCATGGCCATAAAAAATATGAACAATTCTACAATGGAGAACGAAATACAAGAGATGAGCTCTAATGGAGAAATAATATTACAAAATGGGACCCTAGGAGATATTCCATTACTTTTGTTTAGTGCAACAAATAATGGCTATAAAAATTGGTCACAAACACAAACAGAATTATTGGGGTTATCTACAAATACGAAGCAAGTAGTTTATGAAAACACTAAGCACTACATACATCATGAAAAAGCTGAACCTATGGCACATGAAATTCAAATATTTTTAGAACAACTCGATTAAAATGTATTCAGGTTTCTTCATTGTTTTAATCAAACTCGTCTTCTAAAAAATTATATTAATAATATCTAGAGAAAACAGTTTGTAATCGCAAGCTGTTTTTTTAGTTGTACGCCTAGCATGGACATAATCTAATTGGTACCAGTCAGTCACAAAGATAGAAGTAGTGTTAGCCAAGTGCAAGGCACCTCCTACTCGATAAGGAAATTGTAGAGTTTTAAGTTGTGGATAATCAAGGGCAGAGTTTTCTCTAATCTAAGACATTATATCCTCGAGGTCACTTCAATCTCTCGAGTGCTTTAACGCAGAGGTTTTATCAGCGATTCTAGCTCTTTTATCAGCGATGATCGTTTGTTATTTGCCCTTCAACTTTTGATGTAATAAAGTTCTTAATTTCTTAGTAGTACGAGTACTGCTGTTCGGAAATTGATGGAATTTCCATAAATATAATACAGAATCCATTTTATATGTTTACCTATCAAATAAATATTTAATTTCTATATCGATTATTATCATACTGGAATAGGACAAGGAATAGATTGTTGTAGTTAAAGTATTTTAGGGGCTCGAGTAGATAGAGAGTCTGATGATTCAACACTATTTTTAGGATATATAAGTTTCTCTCTGCCTAAGATAGATAATTCAAAGGGGTCTACTGTTGGGAATCTAACGTATTAACTAATAACAGTATTTTCTCCTGAATCCAGTCAGTGAGAAGGAATTCGGGATAAGATGGCTGCTGTGAGTTACTTAATAATTTCAATTGGAGGGGGAATCGAATGTCAGACTATCATCAACAATCATCAGCTGAAGTTATGAAAAATTTGAACGTGACAGATCAAGGATTGAGTGATTATGACGTTCAAAAGAGGCAAGAAGTGTACGGCTATAATGTATTAAAGGAAGGAAAAAAAACAAGTGCATTCGCCGTTTTCTTTGGGCAGTTTAAAGATTTATTAGTCATTATTTTAATCATCGCTGCTTTCGTTTCATTTCTATTAGGGGAAGTAGGAAGCACGATTGTGATTATGGTTGTCGTTATATTGAACGCAATCCTAGGAACTGTACAGCATATTAAGGCAGAACAGTCTTTGGATAATTTAAAAGCCTTAACCTCTCCGATTGCCAAAGTAATGCGAAATAATCAACTCATAGAGATTTCTTCAGAAGATATAGTCGTTGGGGATCTTCTGTATTTGGAGGCCGGCGATTATATAAATGCAGATGGGAGATTATTAGAAAGTCATAATTTGCATATCAATGAAAGCTCGTTGACAGGTGAATCAATCGCTGTAGCGAAAAGTATCGATCCTATTAAGGAAGGCAATGTAACAGTTGCTGATAAAAGGAATATGGTGTATTCTGGAAGTTTTGTGACGACAGGTCGAGGTATTGTCATGGTTACAGCTATTGGGATGCAAACGGAAATCGGCAAAATTGCAAATTTACTTGATACTGCAAAAGAAAAGAAAACACCTTTACAAGTAAGTTTGGATCATTTCGGAGAAAAATTAGCTTTAGGGATTACGTTAATCTGTTTAGCCATTCTCGTGATTGACCTTGTTAGAGGGCGTGCGCTAGTAGAATCGTTTATGTTTGCTGTTTCACTTGCCGTCGCAGCAATTCCAGAAGCATTAAGCTCCATTGTTACCATTGTGCTAGCTTTTGGGACACAAAAAATGGCAAAGGAAAATGCCATTATTCGAAAGCTTTATGCTGTTGAAAGTCTTGGCAGTGTATCTGTCATTTGTTCAGATAAAACAGGAACATTAACTGAAAATAAAATGGTTGTACAAGAGGTATATGTGGATGAAAAAGTTATTCCACATGATCAGCTACACACTGGAAATGCAGTTGAGAAAGATCTTATGTTAAAGGCAATATTATGTAATGATGCTGTAGGAAGGGACGATAAGGAATTCGGTGATCCTACTGAGATTGCACTCGTAAAACTAGGAAAGCAATATGGTTTTGACGAAATCCAGATAAGAGATCATTATCCAAGGGTGACCGAAATACCTTTTGATTCAGATAGAAAGCTCATGAGTACTGTAAATACTATCAATCAGCAATCTATCATGATTACAAAAGGAGCATTAGATGTCCTTCTCCCTAAAATTATAAAAATAAAAACTTCAAAAGGTATAGTTACTATTACAAATCAACAACGTCAAAAAATCGAAGCGGTAAATCGTGATTTTTCTATGAATGGGTTAAGGGTGCTAGCAGTCGCCTACAAAGAGGTAAAGGAAAATCAAGCAATTGATGCAAGAGCTGAAAAAGACTTAATATTTGTTGGTTTAGTCGCGATGATGGATCCGCCAAGACAAGAATCTAAAGGTGCAGTGGAAAAGTGTATAAAGGCTGGTATCAAACCGGTGATGATTACAGGGGATCATAAAATTACGGCAACCGCTATTGCCAATCAAATCGGGATTTTAAATGATCCCTCTGAAGCGATTGAAGGGCATGAAATAGAAGGCCTAACAGATCAGCAGCTTCAAGAAAAGGTTAATGATTTTTCTGTTTATGCCCGAGTAACACCAGCTCAAAAAATTCGTATCGTTAAAGCGTGGCAGGAAAAAGGACATGTCGTTGCCATGACAGGAGATGGTGTTAATGATGGCCCAGCCCTAAAACAGGCCGACATTGGTGTGGCAATGGGCGTTACCGGCACAGAGGTCGCTAAGGATGCCTCTTCTATGATACTAACAGATGATAATTTTTCAACGATTGTTAAGGCTATTGCAAACGGTAGGAGTATCTATACGAATATTAAAAACGCTATTTTGTTCTTATTATCTGGGAATGCAGGTGCCATTTTTGTTGTTTTATATGCAACAATATTAGGTTTACCAGTTCCTTTTGCGGCTGTGCATCTATTATTTATTAACTTACTAACGGATAGTTTACCGGCGATTGCAATCGGTCTAGAGCCGAATAACAAAAAAACAATGAAGGACAAGCCCCGAAATATTCATACACCATTATTAAACAAAGCATTTACTACTCAAGTGGTACTCGAAGGATTGCTAATTGCCATTTCTACAACTATTGCCTTTGAAATCGGATTGTCAACGGGAGATACCCTAACGGCGAGCACTATGGCATTTACGACATTATGTTTGTCACGATTAGTGCATGGCTTCAACTCCAGAGCTAAAGAATCGATCTTCGCCATTGGACTATTTTCGAATAAATATACTTGGCTTGCATTCTTTATCGGTTTTTTAAGCTTACACGCAGTATTGTTTATTCCAATGCTTACAAGTGTGTTTGAGGTTGCCACATTAAGCACCGCACAATTAGGCTTTATTTATAGCTTGTCTGTGCTACCGTTCCTTGTGAATCAGTGGTACAAGCTGTTGTTCGTGAGAAGTCGATAACAAGGTAAAAACACAGAAGCTCTCGTTGTCAAATGAGAGCTTCTTACATTACAGTCTTAGTAGGAGCTAGAAGCCAGCCTTTGTCATTACTGAGTCGCACTAGCTTTGCACCAAGTATGGCATACCTCATATGAAGTTCTCCATATTTTGCAGTATGCTTCTTCTTAACGGATATTTCTAAAGCCTGGCTAACTGAAATAAGTGAAGAAGCTATATTCATCGATAAAATGGCACTAATTTCTGTATCATTAATGGCTTTTTTTCCTCGGATATTGCCCATTTTCAATTGTCTGTAGTCGATTGAAGTAGTAGGAGCAAGTACCCCGTTTTCCTTTAATAACACTGTTAGATGTTTATTTTCCTCTTTTAAACATTGCACAAAATCTACGATAATAGCCTTTAATTTTTTATCAATGGCATGCTTGAAAAATGCATGATTTGAAGCTATATAGCCATTATTAACGCCAATCTGTGTCCATATTTTAAAAATTTCTCTATAGCGTAGTGATGCTAGATTTTCATTTACTAATTCCATAGTTACACTTCCTAACTCATGTTCTCGTTCATTTACTTGAGATTAGGATGTGTTAATAAATGAAATTCTAATCACTTTTTACAATAAAAGGGTTAATCGCTATGAGTCGGTTCGCTTGTGCTCCAGGGGCTCATCTGTGACATTGTGTAGTTCATGCGAAAACGATTAGCAAAGGACACGCTGCTTAAACCCAAGAGAAAACTGATCGGATCAGTGCCAACTCGGAGTGAAAATCAACCTTTGTTATTGTTACACATTATTTGTAGATAAGCTGAAAGGTTTATTCCTTTAATTTCTTACTTTTAAAGCTATTAATGGTTGTTTTTAATGCAGCAAAATTTCCAATAGCTGCATAACCATAAAAAAAGCCCATAAATATTCCTGCAATAAGATTATGTCTATGGCTAATGAAAATTGAAATAATCAAGCCAATAGCAAGGGCGATTGCGGGAACATATTTAGGCTGAACATGCATAAACACCTTAATGAGCTGTGTAATCAGTAACACAGCTGGAACGGCTATTACAGCATCCCAAAAATTCGTATGGATCACTGGAAATAATTCCATTTTCTACACCTCTTTTAGTAATAACGAAGCTATGACTTAAAATTAGATTTTCCTTTTTATTTATTTTTATGCCATGAAAGGTGTAGTGCTTATGAGTCATCCACTATTGCTTAATAATATGAGCCATAAGGATTCATATATGGATTCATATTTGGATAGTGATATGGCGGATATGGGTTCATAAATTGTGAAGGTCTATACTTATTTTTATGTTTATGATGGGGATCTTTTTGCTCCTTTTGATCTTTTTGCTTTTCAGAGGTTGATTTTACACGGTTACAGTCTTTAGGTGGACCGATATATGTTGATGGTACAATAGGCGCGATTGTTTTCTTCCACTGATTTTCATCTAAACAATAAGTGTGAGCCATAACATTGGAAGGTGTAAATTTCAAAATATCTGAACCTAAAATAACATCAGGAGTTGGAGCATCAAAAATAGCCAATAAATGCGTGTCATTCTCAGTAGCTATTTCATAATGCCACCATCCTTGTGGTACATTGGCAACTTGGCCAGGCTCGATAGGATAGTTTTTAAACTCTTTTGTAAAAGGATTAAATATAGAAACAATGGCAGCACCAGAAATACAATAAATAAGTTCTGCTGCATTTTGATGATAGTGAGGCTCTATCACCTTATTTCTACTTAGAAAAATATCAAGCAAAGATATATTTTCTAACGTATTTAGTTGTTCTACACCTAAAATATTAATAAAATTCCGATCATCTTTTTTGAAAAGAGTATTGTCATTTACATCTGAAGTGAACTCGGTTGATGACGAAGTATAGTCAATATTCGAGCTAATAATTACATCCTTTCTAATTAATTTTCAATACATATCTTAAGCACAGAATATGTACAAAGCTATTTTAGGCTTACACGAACGCCCACTTTATTGCCCTCCTTAAAAATTAGCTGAAATTCTCTCTTCTAATTAAGAACATATGTGCGTATAATGTGAATACGAACTTTCGTTCGTTTAAAGAACGGCTCTGTTGTGCTCACTGTATATAACAGAGTTAGTAAAAAGGAGCAACGAGGATGAAAGAACAGTTAATAAAAGTAATGCAGCGTCAACAAGTAGTTAGCATGATGTATGTAGCCAAGTCGGGTGTTATTACGAAAAGGCGTGTAAAAATCATAAAGATCGTTGGTGATTCCTTTACAGCATTTTGCTATACGAGACAGGCAAAGCGTACGTTTATTATTAACAATGTTCTAGCAATAATGCCCGTTACACATCGAAAGCGTGAGGTGATATGAATTACGACAATCTACCGCATAAGGACACTGACATGAAATGCTTTTACGCAAGCTGTTTGCCATGCTAGAAGGTTTAGATATCTTGAAAGACTCATTGCAGTTATTAGGAATTTTGAGCAACCCGGTAGTGTCGTACTCGCAGCCTGGCCAGTAATGAAGGAAAAGTTCCATCGAAGACAATAGCAAACAGATAAAAAACGGATTAGCTTATTGTTAAAAGTAGCTACTAACGTAGAAAAAACCGATCCTCGGTATGTTAGGGGATCGGTTTTAATTTTTTTGTAATTTTCAACAAAAGCATCTCCAAGACTAAAAACCCAATCATTATGCAACAATCACGCATGTTTGTTTAATTGTTAAAAACCTTCATTCATTTATCATAGAAGGTAAACGAACCAGATGCTTACGACAATAAACCAAATGTTGATTGACAACAGGAACACTCGCTCACATATCCCAAAGATAAATCGCAACGGCTTGAACATCGTTACAATAACAGCCCCAAGTGAGATAGAAGAAACCATGGTTATGATGTAAAAAAATAGATTTAGATTTTCAAAGTCCTCCAGTAATTTCAACTGACTTCCTCCACGATTAATGACCATATAGGAAAAAGTGAACGCAAGAATAGCAAATAAGTAATGGAGTTTTCCTCGAACCGTAAGTTTTTCTCCTTCTAGGTCAGTTGGAAAGAATAACATAAGGATACGGGAGATGACCATTAGAATGATTAAAATTGGCATGGATGAGGATATGGAGAAGCGATCTTTTACATTTAACAACACGATAGCAAGTGACAATGCCCCTAAGTTGCTGAACCAAGCGTAAATTAAAAATAAATTTTTTGTAGCACCTACACCGTAATCACTTACAGCATGTCGAAGAGGATGATAGCCTGTTTTCTTAAAGTGAAGTATGAGAAAAAAAATGAAATAACTCAAAAAGAACAATACGGCCACAATCGATAGAATTTTCTCGATGGACAATTTCAGACCTCCCAAAGTTCATTCAGATTCAGTTCCCTAACAGTTCCTTCCTCGTTTGTTGAATAGCATCGTCGACAATTTAATTTTAAATGACTTTATTATTTTATGATTTAAACGGTTTTATTATCACGAAACTTGTTTTTTTATAAGAATCCATTTTTGTAAACGGAGATATATAACATTTTCACTTTAGAAAAAAAGCAAAAAACGAGCCTGTGAATTTAATTATTCGTTAGCTCGTTTCATGAAAATTAAAGCGGAAGGTCTTTTCGTTTAAATACTTCTAGACTTGCTATATAAACAACTATACCAATACCTAAAAGAATGATTAGCTTCCACCAATAGTTTTCGCCTTCCAGAATAGCAGTTGTATCAAATAATGCATTGACTGTGAAGTAATTAAGTACATTAAGGCTTTCGTCAACCGTACTTAACAACTGGAATAAGAAAAAGGCAATAGGGAACCAGTCCCAAAAGCAAGGGAGTTTTTCGTTAAGTTGCAATAGCTTGAGAAAAAGAACGAAATACCGCTGATATTAATTTTATTTGTTTTATAATGTTTCACGTCTACTTGACAGTGGTAAGTCTAGTGCCATTGAGTACCTGGTATTTTATTGTTTCCAAAAATTTAATCTTGTTAAAATGCAAACATTTGTTCTAGAATGTATACAAACAAATGTTCTTACGTATGATAGGTAAAGGGAAAATTAATGTGCCAATAAAAAATATCAATAATACACAGCTATTATTGATGAAATTTCGAGAGATAGTGGGAGGAAACTAAGATGATAGGGCAACTGATTAAAGCTATGCAGCGCAAACAATTTGTGAACATGATGTATGTAGCAAAAGGTGGTTCCGTATCAAAAAGGCGTGTAAAAGTCATTAAAATTGTTAGTAATTCATTTCAAGCATTTTGTTTTACAAGACATGCAAAACGTACTTTTTTGATCAGTAATGTTCTAGTCGTTATTCCTTTCCTTTTGTTAGTAAGGGCGTGAAGCTGTATGAATTATGAAAGTATGCCCAATAGACCTATTATGTGTATCGATATGAAATGCTTTTACGCCAGTATCGTAGCGATGTTACATGGGCTAGATGTTTTAAAAACGCCAGTTGCAGTAGTAGCAAACTTTAACCAACCAGGTAGCGTAGTGCTTGCTGCCTCCCCCTTAATGAAAGAAAAATTTAATATCAAAACTGGTAGTCGTCGTTATGAAATACCTAAACACCCTGACATTAGATTGTTTGAGCCTAAAATGAGTTTCTTTATTCAAATGTCAATGACGATTACAAAATTGATCTCTAATTACGTACCAGTTGATGCTATACATGTGTATAGTGTTGACGAAAGTTTTGTTGATTTAACCGGCACTGAAAAGCTTTGGGGTTCGCCTGAAGAAACAGCTAAGGAAATACAAAGGGCTATTCTTGACCAATTTAATATACCTAGTGCAGTAGGTATGGGGCCAAATATGTTAATAGCTAAATTAGCTTTAGACCTTGAAGCAAAGAAAACAGGCTTTGCTAAATGGACGTATGAAGATATTCCAAAGAAATTATGGCCTGTACGACCTCTATCCGAAATGTGGGGCATAGGAAAACGAATGGAAGCAAATCTAAATGCTATGGGAATACAAACAGTTGGTGGTTTGGCTAATACAGATCTAAAAGAATTAGAAAAGCGCTTTGGTGTAATGGGCAGTCAACTCTATTATCATGCGTGGGGAATAGATCTATCCAAATTAGGGGAGCCGTTAATAACAAACGGCACTTTAAGTTTTGGGAAGGGCCAAATGCTGATGAGGGATTATCACACACGAAAAGAAATCTCTGTAGTGCTCCTAGAAATGTGCGAAGACGTAATGAAACGCACACGTGATGCAGGGTTTGTTGGCCGTACAATCAGCTTAGGTCTTTCTTATAGTCGAAACGCCATGACCAAAGGGTTCCATCGGTCTAAAACAATTGCAGTGCCGACAAGTGAAACCCTTGTAATGTATAAAACTTGCCTTGAATTACTGGATGAACACTTTGCAGGGGAACCAGCTCGACAGTTATCTGTCCGAATAGCCAACTTAGAGAGAGAGCATAGTATCCAATTAGATTTATTTGACGAACGCAAACCACAACGTCAAGTCATAGGACCTACTATGGATGCCATACGCAATCGGTTTGGAGCAACATCAATATTAAGAGCAGTGTCTTTCACAAAAGCTGGTACAGCTATTAATCGAGATCGCCTAGTTGGTGGTCATTTGGCATAGGAGTGATTTATGAATGATACAGGACAGAGGTAATATTAAATGGGCATCGATGATGTTGCCAGAGCATCTAGAGCTTCTTAGAGAATATAAACAGGAGCGTACAGAACAGCCAAGAGAATTGACTGAGTGGGAACTGGAAGAACTACAAAAAACAATTGATCAAGCTTTTAATCAGCAATTGGAGATAAAATTAGAAGTGTGGAAGAACTACAAAATTACACAATGGACTGGAATAATTAAATCGATGAATACTAATGAGCTCATACTTGAAACACTACTTAAAACGAAAAGTATTCCAATCCAAAGTATTCAATCAGCCCAACTGGATGCTGATTACTATGATTAAAGCCGACGAAAGACAATTACTTCATAAGTATCTTTTGTTAGAGCTAGCAGTTAAATCATTGCAGGTTGACTATTGTAAATTAGAGCAGTTTAAAATGAAAACGGTATTTCTTCCAATGATGGATTCATTGCTAAAGGATCTAAGACAAGAATATTTTAACCTCAAACGAGAACTGGCACAAAAACGTATACGAGTTGTAGGTTGGCAACCAGTAGATGAATACTTTAGTGACGTGCAAGTTGCCACTGCAGGTAATGATGTAGTACTCCGCTATGCAAATCAAGCTCTTAAATCACAAGTGGAAAAGCTGTTGATTAATCATATTACAAATGACAGGTATTAGGCATAAGTATTGCTTTCAACCAGATGGAATTGATAAATTGTCCAATTCCCAAATATACGATAAACATATATATAATGTCGGTCAATATGGCACCCAGACTAAAAAACCATGCATGAAAAAAGCCATTTTTTAAACCTGTATTTAATAGGACAGTCTTAACAGGTCCAATTGTTGCAGCCATTGATAGTCCTAAAAAGATATAGGTAAATATAGAATCCATAAAATAGCCTCCAATTATCAAATGTACTTGCATTTTATTCGAAGGCAATGATTTTTAGGACAATTTAAAAGGGCAATTCTAATAGGGTTTTAGTATTTGTTTCTCTGTTTTAGAGGTATTTTTAACATAAATATTTCAGTGTCAGCTTTTTTTCATGTTTAATTAGGATAATTATATAGTTGGAGAATGGTAACCAT
>NZ_JAQZSD010000087.1:0-13867 GCF_028674935.1 Lysinibacillus sp. CNPSo 3705
ATTTACATATTTAAGGGGTGAACTAAATTGATAATTATGGAAACAGAAAGGTTAGAATTGCGACAATTACATGATGACAATATTTCTGTCCTTTACGCTATTTTTTCTGATGCTGAAACAATGAAGTATTATCCGTCTCCATTTAATTTAGAACAAACAAAAAATTGGATTAAAAAAAATAAACAAAGATATCAAGAAGATGGATATGGCTTATGGGCAGTATATTTAAAAGAATCGAATGAATTAATTGGAGATTGTGGCCTCGTTAAACAAATAGTAGATGGAAAAACTGAAGTGGAAGTGGGCTACCATATTCATAAAAAATATTGGTCTAACGGATACGCAACTGAGGCAGCTAAAAGTTGTGTGGAATATGGATTTTCACAGTTAGGGCAAGATAAATTAATAAGTATTATTGATCCTAAAAATGGACCATCAATTCGTGTGGCTGAAAAAAATGGCTTTATGAAGGAAAAGGAGACGTTTATTTTTAATAAAATTCATCATATATATTCCCTACAACGTTCAGAAATTTAACTTCCCTTCAGTAAATTTTTCAAATGACAGTTACAAATTTTCAGTATCGAAAGCGAAGCAACAGATGTTGTATTGCATTCATTTTTTCCTCCTCTTTTATAATGGGCAATTTCGTTACCAAACCAGATGATGGCTATTCACATCAATAATGCTTCAGGAGAAAGTTTGTCTTCCCCATAGCATCGTGCTTTTGAAAAAAATTAAATGTTTTTAGCGATAAAACAAATAACCAGGTACTTTAAAAAGACCTGGTTATTGGCATCATTCATTTATTTTTTCATTCTCCGGTTCTAGGTGAATCAGAATATTGGCTTGATGAAAATGGGTATTAATCTTTTCTTCAATACGATCACATAAATTATGAACGGTTTCAATGCTTTCATTTGATGCTACGACTAAATGGAAATCGATGTATTCTTCCGCCCCTGAACGTCTAGTTCGAAAATCGTGATACTCAATGTATTCATCTTTAAATGATTCAATAATTTGAATAATTTGCTCTTCCTCTTCCATCGATAATCGTGCATCCATTAAAGGAGGAAATGTTTCTTTCATCAGTTTGAAAGCTTCCATCATAATATAACTTGCTAATAATATTCCGATGATTGGATCTAAAATATACCAACCAGTTAAATGGACAATCAATAAACTCAATGCAACACCTAATGATGTATAGACATCTGTAAGTAGATGCAGTGCATTTGATTTCATGGCAACAGAGTTAGTATTCTTTGCAGTTCTATAAACAATTCTTGATACAAAAAAATTAATCAAGGCGCCAAATAACATGACTAGTATTCCTAAAACTGGGAGTTTTATTGGTGTGGGAGCGATAATTTTATGAATACACTCGTAAATAATCCAAATGCCAGCAACAAAAATTAAAAGTGTTTCAATTGTTCCAGAAATATTTTCAACCTTTCCGTGTCCGTAGGGGTGTTCTTTATCGGCTGGTTTACTGGAAATCCGTACGGAGAGAAAGGCAATAAAAGAGGCGAGTAAGTCTAGAAGTGAATGGATTGCCTCCGATACAATTGCAACTGATCCTGTGAACAATCCAACAATAATTTTTAATATGACAACAGTTGAATTACTTAAAACTGATAAAAATGCAATTTTTGATGAATTCACCAGAAATCACCTCCTGATAATATGATACCAAGTAAACTTTGAGTGGGTCTATAGCAACGTTTTTTCCTATCTCCGATTAAATAACTAGTGTGAAAAAAAGTTGCGTAAAGGAAAGATAAAACCATCTTTTTTTTTAATGCAGTTACGTATGTTAAAGCGATAGAAGAATAATGACTATATTATGTGTAGATACGATAAGGTTTACTTAAAAAAATAAAGTGATAAATTTATTTAAATTGTTCGCTTTTTTGTCGTGAACTCCAGATTATAGACTATCCATTTTCTACCTTCGATATACTAAAATAGTAGTATCAAATTAGATTAGTAAAGAGGCGAATAGTAAAGTGGATTATATTCAAATTACTAGAAATAATATTGAACTGGAACATATATGTTGCGCACTCGGTTCAAAGCAATACGAAGAAGCGGTAAAGGAAAAGAAAGAATGGTTGATGAACCGTATGGATGAGGGGCTAGTTTTTTATCGTTTAAACGCCCGGGCAAAAGTGTTTATTGAATATTTACCGGCAAATCAAGCTTGGGTTCCTATCGATGCACCGAATTATATGTATATCAATTGCCTATGGGTTTCAGGGAAATTCAAAAATCAAAAGCATGCTAGACAATTGATTGAAAAGTGTAAGGAAGATGCATTAGCGCAAGGTATGGATGGCATCGTCCATATAGTAGGAGAGAAAAAGCTTCCATTTCTAAGTGATAAGCGTTTTTTTGAACATTTGGGATTTGAAATGGTAGATCAAGCAGCACCTTATTTTCAGCTAGCTGTCTATAAATTTAACGATTATGCCGACGATCCTTCCTTTAAACCGCAGGTGAAAAATGCTTTATCGAATAGCAGTGGTATTGTGATATACTTCACTGCCCAATGCCCTTTTGCAGTTGGCGTTATAGATGATTTAAAAAAATTGGCTGAGAAAAGGGGCATTCCTTTTCATGCATATCAACTAAGGACGAAAGATGAAGCACAGAATGCACCTATCATATGGACAACCTTTGGGTTATTTTACAATGGTCATTTTATGACACATGAAATACAGAGTGCCAACAAGTTCGAAAAATTTTTAAATACTTTATGAAAAGGGGATTTATGTCCTTTTCATGAACATTAAAATTAGAGCAAATAAACAAATACCTACAATAGAACCTACAGTAAACGACCAGGAAAAATAATCAAAAAAGATATATGCAATGAATAATGCCAGAACAAAGCCGAGAGCAGTGCCCAGCAATTGTTTTTTTATATGCAACGATCCCACTCCCTACTGGTAAAAATACTCATTTTATATTTTATAGAAAAATTAGGAAAATATCCATAATAATCAAAATAAAAGGAAGGTGAAATTAGTTTTGAAAATTAGCAAACAGTATGCAGAACATTACAGATGGGGAGAACAATGTGACGGTTGGCATTTAGTGAAAAATAATGATCTCAGTATTATTCATGAGCGTATGCCTGCTAAAACAGTAGAGGTAAATCATTATCACCATCATGCACAACAATTTTTCTTTGTACTATCTGGAACAGCAACAATGGATATCGACGGAGAACGAATGGTGTTACAAAAGAATGAAGGAATTGAAGTGCCACCCCTTAAACCTCACCAGATGCGTAATGATTCGGAAGAAGAGGTAGAGTTTTTAGTCATTTCACAACCAAATAGCAGAGGGGATCGTACCCAACTATAAAGTATTTTTCATTCTTTTGCATGAGGTAGATATTTATTTTAGTAAGTATAGTAAATGCTAATAATTGCAAAGGAGATGTTTTACGAATGAAGATTACAAAGGTGATACTATATGTGTATGATATACATAAAATGAAGGGATTTTACTGCAATCATTTAGGATTTTCATTAATACAGAATACGGATAATTTTTTTGATATAGCTGTTGGTGAAAGTGTTATTACTTTTGAAAAAATACCGCATTTGGTAAAAAAACAATATCATTTTGCGTTAAATATTCCATGTAATTTATTTAAACAAGCGAAAAGCTGGGTAAAAGAATATGCAGAATTATTATTGTCAGAGGGACAGGATGAAGTATATTTTGATACATTAAAGGCTTACTCATGTTATTTTTTTGATCCAGAAGGAAATATTATTGAGCTTATTTCAAGGCAGGAAGTAAATCCAAAACAGGATGCAGAGTATTTTTCACCCAAGCATGTACTAAATATTGCCGAAATGAATTTAACGACGGATGCTATTTATTTAGTAGCTGATCGTTTAAAAGAATACGGTATAACGCCAATGAATCATAACGAGATTCGCTCAAATGCTCTCACATTTATGGGGAATTATGAGGATGGAGCAAATTTACTTTTAGGACCAAGTGAACGTGTTTGGTATTTTTCTAACAAAAAAGCAATTGTTAGTCCTATTAAGATAGAAATTAATAAAAATTTGCAAATATGTATGACCGAAGACGGTGATTTTACCATTTCACAGCTTTAAAACACCATCAGAGCATTAAATCTCCTTATAATTGTCATTGAATAAAAAAGTATTTTTATTCGAAAAGTGATTAGGGGAATATTTAATATTCGCACATAAAAGCCCGATGAAGACAATGATCGGTGAGGATAAGGAAAACTTCTCTAGAAGGTTTCATTTTGGAGTAGTTGCAAAAAATGCTATTAATCAAGTATAAAGGAGTTAATTTTTTGAAAGCTAAAAGCATTAAATTATATGAATTTGGAAGCCCTCGGGAAGTTCTAAAGTTTGAAAATAAAACGATTCACCCCCCTCAAGAACAAGAAATTCTTGTTCGAATGCTGGCGCGACCTATTAACCCTTCAGATTTAATACCAATATGGGGGAGTTATGCTCATCGAATTTCTTTACCAACTATTCCTGGCTATGAAGGGGTTGGTATTGTAGAGGCTGTAGGTCCGTATGTTTCTCAGGATCTTATTGGAAAGCGTGTATTACCTTTACGAGGAGAAGGAACTTGGCAGGAGATTGTAAAAACAAGTGCAGAATTTGCAGTGCTTATTCCCAATTCAATAGATGATTTTACTGCAGCGCAAATGTATATCAATCCAATGACAGCTTGGGTAACATGTACGGATATATTACAATTGCAGCCAAATGATGTTTTATTAGTGAATGCCTGTGGGTCCGCAATTGGGCACATATTTGCTCAGCTAGCAAAATTGTTAGGTTTTCAACTAATCGCGGTAACGAGAAATAATAGACATACGGACGATTTAATTCAGCTTGGCGCTTCCTATGTAATAGATACTTCAGTAGCACCGCTCTATGAGACAGTAATGGAACTAACAAATGGCAATGGGGCTAATGCCGCAATTGATTCTATTGGGGGAGCAGCAGGTAACGATCTTGCCTGCTGTCTGAAAGCTGGAGGAAATTTTTTAGCGATTGGTCTTTTATCAGGTGTACAAGTGAATTGGCAAAGAATCGTTAAAGAGGCGAATGTAAAGGCAAATATGTTTCATTTACGTCATTGGAACAAGCAAGTTTCGATAGAAAGATGGCAAAGTACATTTCATCACTTAATCAATTTAGTTAATAGTGGTAAGTTAAACATGATGGCAGTGGATTCTCATTATGATTTATTAGACATTAAAAATGCGATAACGGCCGTTGAATCGTCTAAAAATACTAAAGGAAAGATTTTTTTAACAAGCTATTGAAATGAACGAAGGGTAATGTATTTAACCCTTCGTTTTTTTTAGATGTCTAAACTACTTCGTATTCCGATGCGCTTGTTTCAAAAATAAATAAATATCGTAGACCACAATCCGTTTCCATTTGTTCTCTGGACGTTTTGCAAGGGCTGTAGCGGTAAATAGAGCGGCCCCTAAATGAAGTACCTACTAGTATACGATCGGACTTCACAACAGCACGTGCCACCTCATAAGCTTGTTCAATTTCCACCCCGAGTACTTCATCAATTATTTCTAAATGAACATTCGAAAGCGCGCGAGCCTCGTCAGCATCGGAGAAGCGGTGATGATTTCAATGATATCTGGATTATTCACTGTTGCAATGGAATTAACAGCAGGCCCCATACCAATAATCTGAATAGCTTTATTTTTAGGTTTTAAATATGCACCAGCACCACTTATCGTACCACCTGTGCCAATTGCTGCTACAAAAATACCATTTTGCCCGTCTGTATCCTTCCTGACTTCAGGATTAGTTGTTAACTTATGAATATTTGGGTTGGCATCAATATCAAGCTGATTTAAAATACAATATTTTCTTCTTGTTCAACGACTGTTTGTTGAAATACATTAATCGTTTCAACAAAGTCACCATCTGTTTCCTCAAAGATAGCTACCATTTCTGGAACATCTGAAAATGGTACAACCTCCGTTCCGTTTAACTACCTTTGTTTGCTCTTCACTTACACCATCCTGCATGTAAATTCGAAGCTTATAGCCTTTTGCAGCTGCAATTGCTGCTAGACCAATACTTGTATTGCCACTAGTTGTTTCAATTATTGTTTTATCCTTTGCCAACACCACGAGCTTCAGCATCCTCAATCATCGCTTTAGCAACACGGTACTTCACACTATTAGCAGGATTAAAATACTCTAGCTTTACAATAATTTCGGCTTCTAGCTGTTGCTCTTTTACATAATGATTTAATGCTACTTATTTTGTAGGAATTGCTGGGATCGTATCAATATAAATCCATATCAACAATAAAATCACTAATAGAAGTATTAAATAATTTGAAAAAAGTATTCATCAAAAATTATTCTTGGTTTAGTACTGCGAGAAATACGAATTATTCTTAACTATGCCTATGCGAAAGCGGGTAACTCGAAATACAAATTGGTCTTCACAGAAAGTAATAGTGCATGATTATATGTATATTTGGAGGAATTTACTTTAAATTTGCTAATTAACGATATTTTGGAATAATAATTTGTTAAAATGTAAGCCTTGTATAAAAGTTGGTTAGAGTCGAAACCGATGACTACTTAAGACCAGCGTAAAAATGAGTTATTAAATTAGCTTGATGTTGTTTGGGAGATGAAAGTATGAAAGAGACAATTTCTTCAGTTTGTATTACAGCTGAAACAAAAATTAACATGATGAAGCAAAAGCCTGCTAATTATTTATTGTTAGCTATTTTCGGCGGACTTTTTATCGGATTTGGCATTTTGCTCATCACTACTATTGGGGGCTTATTAAGTCCGACTGGGGTACCGAGTATGAAGATCGTACAAGGGTTATCGTTTGGTGTGGCACTTAGTATGGTCATGATGGCTGGAGCCAATTTATTTACCGGTGATAATCTAGTTTTAACGGTTAGTACACTATCAAAAAAATCATCACCATTAGAGATGTTGGGCATTTGGACATTTAGTTACATAGGAAACTTCTTTGGTTCTTTGTTAGCAGCCGCATTATTTTTTTACTCGGGGCTAGCAGGCGGAGACATAGCAGCTTATATTGAAAAACTAGCTACAGCTAAGATGAGTGGTAGCTTCGTTGAACTTTTATGTCGAGGTATTTTATGTAATTTGCTAGTATGCTTGGCCGTATGGTGCACTTATAAATTAAAAACAGAGACTGGAAAATTAGTGATGATTTTCTGCTGTATTTTCCCTTTTGTTACAATTGGATTTGAGCATTGTATAGCAAATATGACATTGTTTTCTCTTGCGCTCCTCATACCTCATGGTGAACTAGTATCGTTTAGTGGAGCCATTTCAAATTTATTACCTGTTACAATAGGTAATATTATTGGTGGAGCTGTTATTGGTTTTGTTTATTGGGTAAATGGCAGAGATTAACAAATCACTAGATATTGCTAATGCAATTAGTTTCATTGGAGTAAAATACTGGTGCCATGGCAATTTGAGAAGTGCTTGTAAGGATCTGTTTATAACAGGAATATAAAGAGATACGATTATATCAAGTGAAATTAACGGATGAAAGACAAATTCCATCTCTTGATACTTTGACTTTAAGATAAATCGTAGATAGAATGAAAGGTAGAGTTGCTTATGTAACTCTACCTATTTTTATTGTGATTAATGCGTGAAATTAATAGATAATGTAATAAATATTAAAGAGAGGAGGAACTCAAAAATGGAACAAGAAGTCAACCAACATACGATTCTTCAAGCAATTTTAGAGCTTTCAAAGCAAATGCAAGACATGAAATCGGATCTTCAACAACAAATCGAAGCAGTTGAGAAGAGATTAGAAGAAAAAATCGAAGCGTGGGAAAAAAGAATAGACAAAGTTGAACAAAATTTAAGTCGAAAAATTGATCTTGTAGATGCAAAATTTGATATTATATCATCGGATTTAATAACGACAAAAGCTGAAGTATCTATGCTTAACAAGTAAATAGAATTAATTATGCTCCGGCATAATTTTGTGACACACGCTACCGTATCCCTAAAGGTTACGGTATTTTTTTATGGTATAATGATGTCACGAAGGAGTGAAAACATTGTTAAAAACAGAAGTATTTGAACAATTAAAACAGGCAATGAGAGAAAAGAATGTATTAGCAAAAGGCGTATTATCGCTTTTGAAGTCTGCTCTAGATTTAGCTGAAAAAGAAAAGGGGGAGGCTTTATCGTCTGAAGAGGAAATGGCTATTATTAATCGTGAAGTGAAGCAAACAAATCAGGCTTTAGAGGGTGCTCAAAATGCAGGGCGAGCGGACTTAATTGAAAAAGAAGAAGCAAAATTAGCACTTTTAAAATCATTTTTACCGAAGCAATTAACTGAAGAAGAAATTGCAGAAAAACTTGTGGCAGCAGGCATTGCGAAAGGAATGAACATGGGGGAAGCAATGAAAATTGCCAAACCCTTGTTAACTGGTCAGGCTGAAGGCGCTGTTATTTCAAAAGTTGTGAAAAGTTTAATTTAAAGTTGTTAGAAACAATCTCCTACTCTCAAGTGGTAAGAGATTGTTTTTTAGCTCCCGAAATTATTTTTGTTCCATGTTCGTGTCATATTGAAAAAAAATGAACACAACTATATACTATTCATTAACCACTGGTCAATAAGGGGGATAATCATGTCGCCACGTAAGCCGTCAACAAAAGATTTGACGAAAGAAATGATTATAAATGAGGCTCATAAGCAATTTATCACCAAGGACTTTCACCAAGTATCAATGCGTAGTATTGCGAAAGAGCTTGGTTGTAGTCATGGGGCTATTTACTATCATTTTAAAAATAAAGCAGAAATATTTTATGCAATAGTAAGTGACTATTTTTCTGAACTAAATAATACTTTAGATGAAAATATGAACGGTCCTGAGGATCATTATACTAAACTGCTAAATGTTTTTGTAGGCTTTATGGCGTTTGGCTTAAATAATCAAAGTCAGTATGAATTAATGTTTATTATGAGAGATAGTGAAATTGATGGGCTATCACAAGAGGCAGCGAACCTTAGTTATGAAAAATTTGCACAAGCTGTACAGTCCTTATCAAGGAAAGAACTGCTGATTTCAGATATACATTCTACATTTATTGCTCTTCATGGATTTGTTACACATTATCGTCATTATGTAAAAAATTATGAGGAAGCTAAAGAAGCAGTGGATATACATGCAAAATTTCTTATTAAGGCTTTAACACATATTGAAAGTAGCTCTAGTAAAAAAATCTAGAGCTTCATTTAAGAGTTATTTTGACCACTGGTTAATGAATAGGGGAGGTAATTTAATTTGCAAACAGCATTGGTTATTGGGGCATCTGGTGGTATGGGATATGCACTAGTAAATGAACTAGTAAGTCGAAATATACAGGTGAAGGCATTTGCTAGAAATAAAGAAAAGTTAGTTGCACTTTTTCAGCATCACAAAAATGTAGAAATCATTTCGGGTGATGTATTTAATGAACAGGATTTGATGAAAGCTTCAAATGGTGTGGATATTATTTTTCATGCTATTAGCTTTCCATATCAAGATTGGGAAAAACTCCATATGCGATGCGTAGACATGGTGATTAACATAGCAGAAAGAAGAGGAGCGAAAATTGCACTAGTAGATAATATTTATGCTTATGGAAGACAATCAACAAACCCTGTAATAGAGCAAGCTAAAAAGGAACCACAAACGAAAAAAGGGAAAATTCGTTTAATGATGGAAAATAAATTAAAAAACAGTAATGTACCTTCGTTAATTGTGCATTTCCCGGATTTATACGGACCGAATGCAGAGAATACTATACTCTATGACACGTTAAAAAATGTAGCACAAGGTAAAAAAGCCAATTTTGTAGGAAATATGCAGGTAAAAAGGGAATTCCTTTATACAGTTGATGGCGCAAAGGCTATGGTTGAGCTTGCTTTACGTGACGACACATATAATCAGAATTGGAACGTGCCAGCCGTTCATCCAATTACAGGGGAAGAACTAGTAAAAATTTTACGTGAAATTACGGGTTACAAAAAAGGCATTCGTACAATTTCTAAAGGCATGGTCCAATTTATTGGAGCATTTAACCCTAATATGAGGGAAGTGGTCGAAATGTTGTATTTAACCGAAGAACCAGTCATTTTAAGTGGGAAAAAATACGAAAAGGAAATAGGCCCTTTACCACGTACCTCATATCGAGTAGGGTTAGAAGAAACGATTGCCTGGATGAACAAGAGAACATTAAAATTAGAGAAGAACTTTTAAGCGTTAAGGAAAAAATCCGCATAATCTTCTAAAGGCAAAACTCACCTTTAGAAAATATAGCGGATTTTTGATATTCGTTATTCTTATAATTTAAATTTTTGTATGATATTACGAAGTTCCTGTGCCATCTCAGCTAAATTATTTGAAGACGCCGTAATCTCCTCAATACTAGCTGACTGCTCCTCGGAAGCGGCAGCTACATTTTGAATGTTTCCTGATGCTTGAACAGCGATTACACCAACTTCTTCTACAGAAACGGCAATGTTGCTAACCCCGTCATTAATATTGGAAATGATATTATTGACAGCATCCATTTCTTGAGTAAGAGAAGTAATATGCGAATATATTTCTTTAAAGGCTTCACCTGATTCATTAAACGTAATGGAGCTGTCTTCAAGGTTGCTGTTACTAATTGCCATAGATTTTACAGCTTGTACAGACTCTTCCTTAATCGTTTCAATACGTGTTCGAATACTGTTGGTTGCCGCTAATGATTGGTCAGCAAGTTTTCGTACTTCTTCAGCAACAACCGCGAAGCCTTTACCATGCTCACCAGCACGTGCTGCTTCAATAGAAGCATTTAGAGCGAGTAAATTTGTTTGATCTGTAATCTCATTAATTAAGGTTACAATGTCGCCAATCTCATTTGAGTATGTGCTTAAACGTTCCACAACTTTTGAAGCCTCTTGAATAGCATTAGATGTGACAACCATCTTTTCTGTAGCACTTTGAATCGTCGTATTGCCTTTTTCTGAAATTGAAGAGGCACTAAATGCTTTAGTAGTGGCATCATTCACGCTCGATACAACTTCTGACATCTTTGTGGAGATTGTCGTAATATGACTTTCTACTTCTTCAATAGCGGAAGTTTGTTTATCTGATCCTGCAGCTACTTCTTGCATTGAAGATGTAATTTGTTGAATTGAGGCACTTGTTTGCTCAGAACCTGCCGATAATTCTTCAGACATAGCAGCTACTTGCTCAGCATTTTCAGCAATTTGTTGAATAAGTGAGCGTAAATCTTCTGTCATATTTTCAATGCCTTCAGAAAGCTGTGCAATTTCATTAGAACCCTTTATTTCAAGTGGTTCAACGGCTAAATCTCCTTGTGCCACCTTACCAACATAGTTAGTCATATTTTTAATTGGCTTTATAATGCCTTTACTAATGAAATAAGCCACAATAAAACCGAATATCAAAAACATCACGGTCATAATAATACAAGTCCAAAGGGTTTTCGTTTGAAGTTTAGAAATGAAGGAAGCGTCCATATCTAAACCAAAAAGAATATCCGTATCTTTAAATGGTATAAAAATGGATTTATGAATACCGTACTCATCTTTATAAATATCACTAGATTGAACGGTTCCAGTATTTAGTGCTTCATTCATGTCCTTAGTAAAAACATAGCTCTCTTGATAATTATCTTTCTTACTTAATGCCACAATATGTTCTTTGCCATTTGCACGTGAAAGAATGTAAGCATTTTGAATATCGTACTCGTCCATTGTTTCATTTAACTTATTTAATATATCTTCATATTTATCTTTTTCGCCGTTATCTGCAGCTTGGACATCTTCTTTATCTATATCATCAAAAATTGTTTGAGATATTACCTCTAATGATGACTCAAATTGTGTAATAACAAAATTATCGATAATCTGATAAGACGAAATAAATAATACGATACTAAATATTACCGAAATAATAGCAATTGGAATAGTAAAACTAGCAATATATTTATAGAGTAAAGAGCTTTTAAATTTTTTGACTATACTCAACTTTAACATCCTCCAATACTTTCACCTTTTGTTGTAAAAAATGAATCATATCACTAATATGTTCTGTCTCTGTATAAGGAGAGATTGAAAAGAATTTTGCGGCAGCGACTGGAATTTGTTGTTTTGTATCGCTAGTGTTGACAGTGCAAACTCGTGTAGTATCACCGAAAAATACTTCGTCGCGACCTTCTCCTATAATTTCAAATAAAGAAGCGTTAAGGCCATTAATATATTCAATCTGATCTTGTGTATAGCTACCTGATTGTTCAGCTTTCCAATTAAAGCCTTCAGGATATAAACGAAATGCTGTAACTGGTCCAATATTAGACTCATTGACTACTTGTAACATTGGCGTTTTCTCAGCTAACTGCGCACGGAATGCTAAATTTACACGCACATAATTTGCTAAAATTTGTTGGTAACCTTCTTTGCCAAACGCCTGTAATGCAGCGTAAATAGCAATTGAACTACCCATACGAGAGCATTCTAATGTATAACCTGTATGATAAGAACCATAACCTCGGTTACCAACATAAGGTGTGTCGAAGTCCTCGATATCTAATAGTTGTAAATGCTTTCCTTCTTTTATTAGGAATAAGCTTGTTAAATAAGGCGTTTGACCAAGCTTTTGGAAGTCGAAGCAAAGGCTATCTGCAATAGGTAGATATTGCATACGTTCTTTAATTTGTTCCAGTGCTTGTAAAACATTAGTCTCTAACTGAAGTGGATTTGCCTTAAAATCATAATCATTGAAAAATGCGTAAAAACCACCTAAAGCTGAATCAGCGTGAATATGTATAGGTTTTAATGAATGTTTTTGTTCAAGGTCAGTTGTAACTTTTTTGATTGCTTGTACATCATCAATGGCAAACTGATCTGTAGCGCCTGTTGTAGCAACTACGTACACTGGAATACCACCATTTTCGATCACTTCAGTCATACGCATACGTAAATCTTCGATATCCATTGAATGGTCTTTGCCAGCTTTAATACGAATTAAATGTTTGCTACCAATGCCTACTGCTTCAATTGATTTTAATAAGCTGTAATGTGCATTTTCTGAAGCAAAGCAATATAAATTATTTGGGACGCCATCTTCTTTTGCGTTAGGGAATTGTTTAGCAATCGCAAGACGAAGTCCACTGAAAACTGCCCCTTGTCCACCCCAAGTTGTGTAACCAAAGCTTTGAGTATAGTCGTAGCCAACTAATTTCGACATCATTGCTACTACCTTTACCTCACATTCTGCGGCAGCAGGTCCGTATACATCCCATAGATTGTTACCGTTAAGCAGCGCATTTGTAAATTGTCCTAATATACCAGGAATGCTAGCCATCGGTAAAACATTTGTTACAAAGTTACGTGTATGGTAAGGATGACCTTGCATTAATTGCGTTAAATCATTCACAACCTGATCAAGTCCGACACCTGAAGTTGGTACTTGATTTTCTTGCATTAACTCTTTATAGAAGTTGTCAGAGCGCTCTTTCATTGGTCCAAGAGTTGTAGTTTTTGGGTTTTTTAACTCATCTAATGAAGTAACAATTTTCTCTAATAAGGATAAAAAATTCTCTCTTTGTTCGATATTACCATCTTCGCTTTGGAATAATTGTTGGATTTTTTTCATGGTCATCATCCTTTTTAGTTCATTTTTCCTCTATTTTTCAGTTAACAAAAATAGGTCGTTTTACTAAAATTATAATAACATATTATAACAAAAAATGAATTTATATTTTATAGGATAATTATTTTCAGTTATTTCC
>NZ_JAQZSD010000088.1:0-13833 GCF_028674935.1 Lysinibacillus sp. CNPSo 3705
TATATGTATAATACAACTATTATTAGGATATTAATAGGAAACAGGAGCTTGATGGAATTATGGAAAATCTATATGAACCTAGTTTAACAAACAATGAAGTAGACAGGACAAGAAGCTATGAGATTAGTAATCTATTTTTTGTTGCTGCGTTTGGTGGTATTTTTGCCATTACCATACTAGGTATACAAAACGCTAAATGGCTAAAAATTAAGAAAAAAGATATACAGCTGTTAGCGATTATTAGTATTGTACTTATTATTGCGAAGCTTGCGGTCGTTTACGCAATTGGTCAACAAGTCATCCCCATAGATGAAAAATATATTAAATTTATTGGTCGACTTTTTGGGGTTGCCTGTTTTTTCATTTTCTTCGCATTTTTAGACAAGCCGTATAAAGAACATTTAGCAGTAGATGGTGGTGCTGAATCATTATGGAGACCAGGATTTGCTGCAATCATCTTCTCTGGCTTAATCGATGCTTTGGTTACGTTATTCTTACTAGCACTATAGGAAAGGAGATATATTATGAGTGAATTTGAAGAATATGATGAATATGAAGAACCAACTTTTGAAGTTATCGAGCATTATTTTAATATAGGGAAATATCCCCAAGTTATTGAGCTTATTAACGAGGAATTACATGACAATATTGAAAATAGCCGGCTTTGGTATATGTTAGCTTACAGTAACTATGCAATAAACGAATTTGGCGAGGCTGAAAAACAATTTCATGAAGCGATGCGATTAGGATTCGATGAGGAAATCATATTTTATTTTCTCGGCCATCTATACATGGAGACCGAGCGATGGCAAGAAGCAGAAAAAGCCTTTCTTGAATCACTTCGCTTAAATCCAAATAATGCAGAAACACATGCAGGCTATGCTGTTTTAATGAAACAAACAGGATATCGTAATAAATCAAAGTTATTAATCAATAAAGCATTAGAATTAGATCCGGACAATTCATATGTATTACGGAGAAACTTTATTTTACAAGGTGTACATGGAAGTAAAGAACAACAAATCCTAGCATTAGAACAATATATGAATTCAGCAGATAGTGAAGTGGCAAAATTGTTGCACCTCGGAATAAATGCCTCCTTCCGAAATAACGAAAAAGAAGCGAAAGAATATTACAGACAAGCCTTTCTTTTAAATCCTGAGGATCAAACATTACTAGCTCTATTAGAAGAGATGGAAATTACAACCCACCCTCTGCTAGCGCCTAATCGTTTTATAGAGCGTTTAGGGGGTCCAGCTATCATTTGGCTTGTAGGGATTGGGCTAACCTTTTTATTATTAGCACTAGGGTTTGATAGTATAGCCATGCTGTTTTTAAAATGCTATGTAATACTTGCACTTTATACATGGATATCAGTTCCATTGGCTAAGGGACTAAGAAAAATAAGGGGTTATACATATGGATAAAATTAAATGGTTACAGCAAATGGTGGAACAAAGCCCAACTGACCCTCAAGCACATTACTGGCTGGGAAAAGAGCTTGCTGAAAACGATCGTTGGCTAGAAGCGATACAATCGTATTCAACAGGAATTTCTCTCTGTACAGATGATACACTACGTATGGAAATCATAAATGAATTAACAAAAACGAGTTTGCGAATTCAGCAAACGAAGTCAGATGAAATGATTGAGACTACTGAAGACATTGCCGCTTCAGCAGAAGAATTGCTTGAAAGAGAAGACAAAAGTGAAGAAACCGAGATGGATCAAATAATAGATTTTACACCTAGGTTAAAAATTATTGATGGTAAAGCCCCTAAAACAGTAAAAAAAGGGAAGGAACAAATCACTTTTACGGATGTTGCTGGGCTGGATGACTTAAAAAAGACCATTACTTTACGTATTATTAGCCCATTTTATAACAAAGGTTTATTTGCTAAGTTTCGAAAAAAAGTAGGCGGCGGTGTACTGCTCTATGGTCCCCCTGGTTGTGGAAAAACATTTATTGCCAAGGCAACCGCTGGTGAATGTAAGGCTAATTTCTATCCCGTTCATATTACTGACATATTAAATCGCTATATTGGTGAAAGTGAACAAAATTTAAAAGCGGCTTTTGATAAGGCGCGTTTTCAAAAGCCAAGTATTATGTTTTTTGATGAAGTAGACACGATTGGTATGAGTCGGTCTAAAGCTTCTGAATATACTCGAGGAATGATCGACACATTCCTTACAGAGTTAGAGGGAATTGATACAAGCACAGATGAAGTACTTATTATGGCTGCTACAAATACCCCATGGGATATCGATAGCGCCTTAAAGCGCCCTGGTCGATTCGACCGTCTCATCTTTGTCGCGCCACCAGATAAAAAAGCGAGAGAGCAAATTTTTAAATTAAAGCTAGCGGGTAGATATGCTGAAGAAATAGATGTCGAAACACTAGCTGCTCAAACTGAGTTTTTCTCAGGTGCAGACATTGAAAATACGATTGAATTAGCTACCGAAAATGTACTTGCTGAAATTTTAGCAACCGGTGATGAACGCCCTATCAACACTAATGATTTATTACATGTTTTAGAAGAGATACAGCCATCTACATTAGAATGGTTACGTACTGCCAAAAACTATGTGAAATACGCAAATCAATCAGGACTTTACAATGATGTCGAAAAGTATCTTCGTGTTCACGCTAAACGCATATAATGAATAACATCAAAGAGACATCTCAACTATGATTTGAGATGTTTCTTTCTAGTTTCAAAATATAATATTCCATCTATTGCTTATGAAGCATATAAGTTTTTTCATAACAATCGATGTATTCTACGCGCTCTATTTCGCCTGATAATGAATAATAAAAGATCAATCGTTCATAAATCATCTCGGTTAAAAAAGCGCTTTTCGTAGCGTCATGACTAATTGGTATAAGCTTAAATTTATATAATGCGCCATACATCTTAGGGACCGTTAAATAAAGCTCTTCATTTTTAATAGAAATAGTAAGTACTTTATTTTCCATTAAATATTGCCCCTCGACAGATTCATTCTTTGTGAACGTTACCGGAACGGCAGGGGCCAATGAAGATACATTTCTATCAAAAACGACCTTTGCAATCTCTCTACTTAAGTGCATAACGGGTGTAACATTCATATTGCTTAAAAAGATAATCGTAACTTGGTCATCGACAAATCTAAGGAAATCACTTGAATACCCGCTAATATCTCCGAAATGATGCACACATTTTTTCCCCATTACTTCAGAGACCATCCAGCCACACGCATAGGATCCAAGATTTGGAGTCACCATTTTCTCTGTTAATTCTTTGCGAAGTAGTTTGGATGATGTTAATGCCTGATCCCAAATAAATAGGTCCTCTGTTGTAGAATATAAACCGTAGGAACCTAATGGAAATGACATATCTGCATACGCTGCATGAATGGGCTCTTCCCAAAATGAATAACCAGAAGCTAAACCTGGTATAAGCTTCACCCCATTATCACAGCCTGTATGATCCATACCTAATGGGTGACATATATGCTGCTGTATGTAATCTGCATAAGACATGTCTGAAACTTTTTCAATAATAGCCGTTAACAACGCATACGCTGAATTTGAATAGCCAAATTTACTACCAGGTTCAAACTCTAATTCCCTTTCTTTAAAGGAAGCAATAAGCTGATCTAATGTTGATGGCAATCTCATTGTACGAAACCAAAAATCAGGCGCATTAGTATAATTAGGTATTCCGGAGCTATTCGTTAAACAATGAAATATCGTTATTTGTTGACCATTCGGATAATCATGTAGATATTTACCTACGCCATCATTTATACTCAATTTTTGCCTTTCATGCAATTGAAATATAGCCATCGCCGTAAATGCTTTCGTAAGTGACCCTATACGAAATTTAGTTGTTGGTACATTTCGTATAGTATGCTCCCAATTCGCCATACCAAACCCTCTGTTTAAAAGAATATTCTCATTAGATCCAATTAATAAAGTACCATTCAAATAACCGTTTCGATTAAAAGAATCTACCCAATTATTTAACCGTTCTTCTAATAGCATGTGCGTTTCTCCTTACTAGAATGACTAATCATACTTTAAATTTTTTACCTGATAAGTTACCAAATTCGCATATTTTGAAGTTGTTTTGCAGAAACCAGCCCTTCATTTTGTTGCGTTTTCTTTCTACTTCAATACAAAAACTCCCAATCCAACTCGTTCTGTAATTTCGACGAGAAGATTAGGAGGTGTTAACATCGTTCATATCTTTCTTTCTATTCATATATTATCCTCTACTAGGAGTTGACCTTCTATTATAAGTATCGTAGTCATAGGAATGCGTATGATTTCCTTCTTTTATTTTAATTCGAATGGACATTCCTTCTCCTACATTGGTATTGATAGAAAACTGACCATTAAATGCCTGTACCCGCTCTTGCATCCCCCTAATTCCCATTGAATCAGAAACAATAATGCCATCCATTTTGCAGCCTACACCATCGTCTGAATAAAATATTTCAAAGCCATCTGCTGTTTCTAACAAATGAATTTCGACAGTATTGGCATACGAATGTTTTAATGCATTGTTTAACAACTCTTGAAAAAGCCGATAAATCATTAAGTTTAAACGCTCATCTTCTAAATAGAGACGATCCATTGTGTAAACTAAAACAAAATCCGCACGTTTATGAACTTTTTGAATAAGCTTTTCAAGCGCAGCATTTAAGCCTAGTGTATCTAATAATGGTGGCTTCAAATTTTCACAGTAGCCTCTTAAATCATTCAACGATGCAATCATATGATCATGAATCTTAGTAAGGTTCACCTGAATATCCGTTGTCCTCTTCGCATGAATACATACATCCATTTCTCGAGCAATATGAAGCTGCTCTTGTAAAACCGTATCATGAAGCTCTTGTGCTAATTGATATTTTTCTTGTTCAAAGCGTAGCCAAAGTAGTTTATTGAGCCATGGTAGCTGACTTTTATCAGCCTCTTTCATATGCTTTAACTGTTCTAATAGATCTTCCACCATTTTCGTATTTTCAATAAAATTATTTACATATAAAAGTAATAATTCAAGCCATAGTAACTCCTCATCCTTTAAATAAATTGATTTATTATGGTCTACGACTAGTATTCTTTTATAATTTACATCTTGGTGGATAAAAGCTATATAAAAATGCTCCGTTTTCTTTACATCCCCCATGCGGAGATTTTCAAGTAATATTTCATCCATTTGATTTTGGGTATATTCTTTTGATGTACTTGTGGAAGTAACTTGATGTGTTTGCAAATCATAGGTTAATACGTAAACATGTTTAATCTCAAGGTGTAAAGCAATTTCTTGAACAAATTTATCCAGCAAATCTTCAATCTTCACGACCCTACCAATACTATCAACTGTCGTATACAATCGATGGATATAATCCCCCTTTGTTGAAAAAAGAATTTTTCGCTTATGATAATCTATTTTCTCTTTAATGTAGAAAAGTGTTATTAATGATAAGAAGGCAAAAAAGAATACTTCCGCCATTCTTGAAATAGACAAATCTGTAATTACATACAGACCTACTAATAACCAAATCGTAAAAACAAATGAAAAATTAAAGTAATAGCGTAAACGGGTAATAAAGTATTCCATATCAAATATACGTTCAGTGAGCTGTGTACATATAAAGCTATATGGTATGAACATTAAGAATAAGGAGCATATTTCGGCAGAAAGTATATATTTATGGGAAATAATCTCAGGTATAGCAAACAAAAAAAGGAATGGTAAGAATGGGATAATAATACTTAGTAAAAAAATTTTCAATTGTGGGGTCTTATATTTTGAATAACCTATCCCCAAAATACAAAGAATTATTATTAATAAAATAAAAAATAACCACAAGGTAAAGTTAGAGAATAAAGTATTTGTAGAGGGGAAAACGATGCTAAAAATACTAAGAAAAACTATAATTAAAGGTAGTATATATAGTATTTTAATGTTGTAAATTAATAACCATTTTAAATTCAAGAATAAAAAATAATTTCTTAAAAAGTGAATCAAAAGAACAAGACAAAGTAGCATACTACTTCGATTCACAACTGTTCCAACACTATCTAATCTTCCTGATGCACCAATACTAACATAGGCTAAAGATACAGATAGAATAAAAAGAATAAGTAAATTTATTAGACTCGAGTTCTTTTGTTTCTTGTATAAATAGAGAGAAATAATTAAACTTAATAAATAATAAAATGCTGGTAAAAAAAATATATAGAAAAGTTGTTCAGGAATGTCAAATGGTTTTATTTGTATATGAATTAACCGTCTATCTTCTTGTTTCTCCAACGTTAACTCTTTAGCTACCCTAATTACAGGATCATATTTAATAATATTTAATTCATTAATATTATTACCATCAACTTCTAAAATAATATCCCCTGCTGAGATATTTTGCTTATTTGCCCACTCCTTAAAATATGGTTCTATTACTAGCCATTGTCCATTCTCTTCTTTCAATTTAATTCCCAAATAAGGCGTGCTATAAGTAACATATAGCAAATAGCTCCCAAATATGAGGTAAGTACTTATAGCAAGCCATAGCCAATTATTTTTTAAAAAGTTTAGTGCCAAAAGCCACTTTCCAAACATATCTCTTCATCGTCAAAGGATGTTATGATTGCTTTCTGCTCAAGTTCAGTAACACCAACTAGAGAAGCTTTTTTTTCTTTTAACAAAGTTACCATCGACGGATTTTGCTCTAAAAATTGAATCATTTTAATCATAAAATCTCCTCATTTCATTAGTTTGTTTATTACCTTTTACACATAGTTACATCATTTAAAGTATGAATATATTCAAACTGATCTTACTAATTCTTTTCCAAGGAATTAATAACTATTAATGTAACTACAACTTCATTGTACCATTATTTTACATACTTTCAACAATATTTTCTATAAAATACTAAAAAATAATAGATTACGTAGCATTTTCACAAAATGTACTAATTTTCGCAATACTTTGTTATAACGCTATTATAAATTTCTACCATTCCAATAGTAGAGTTGGAATATCTTTAGTAAAGGGAAACGGCTTTATAGGATACTCCCTAAAATCCCCAATTCCCCTCCCAAACTTTTCGATTTATAAATTACAATGCCTTAATTTCCTTATAAAATCTTGATATTTATTATTTATAGTCATTAACAAAGGTTTTTTCAACAATAGCCATTTGTTGAAAGAACAAAATAACCATGAAAAGGATGATTATATGAAGCAAAAGCTTTCACCCATCTCTGCCAAAGAGCGGATTGAAACACTTGATGTATTAAGGGGGTTCGCATTATTAGGAATCATATTAGCCAATATTGTTTGGTTCCTTTATCCGGCCTATATGCAGGAAGATCTAGGTTTTAAAAATGAATGGACTTCTTTTTGGAATCAAGCCGATTATACCGTTCATACTATTCTTACTATGTTTGTCGATGGAAAATTTGTCATGCTGTTCTCTATGTTGTTCGGTTTTGGCATGGTCATTATGCAGGAAAGAGCCGCCGCAAAGCAACTAAACTTCTGGGGAATTTATTTTAGACGACTTATTGCGCTCTTTATTTTTGGTTGTATCCACGCTTATTTCATTTGGTTCGGAGATATTTTAACAGACTATGCAATCTTAGGATTATTACTCCTTTTCCTGCATAAGTTAAAACCTAATGTTATGTTAATCATTAGCGTAACTTTATATAGCTTATATTTTGGATTATTTACGTTAGGGGCTCTATCCTCCGATTCTACAATGATGTCAATGACAATGTCAGAGGAAAGTCGTCAGCTTATGCAATTTACAATAGATGCCCATCAAAATGGAAGTATTCAACAATTAATGAATGCTAATTTTATGGAAAGAACTTTTTATACAATGCGTAATGGATTATATGTTCTTTCTCTAGGCAACCCTATATTTTATTTATTTACAAATCTTCCGTACTTACTAATGTTCTTATTCGGAGCGGCTGTTGCGAAGAAAAAATGGCTTCACCGTTTTGAAGAATATCGAAAAGACTTTTTCATTACGTGGTTGCTTACATTTATTTTTGGGGGAACATTGTGCTGGATCTTACCATTCCTTTTCGAAAATTTTTCTGCTGTTCAATATATTAGCTCACCATTCCTAACTATCTTTTATGCTATTAGCTTGATCTTTATTTATCATACGGTGAAAGGAAAGAAAGCTATACAGTGGTTAGCGTTCCCTGGAAGAATGGCATTCACAAACTATATCGGACAATCTATTATATGTACATTGTTATTTGGACCATTTGCATTTGGCGTATACGGAAAACTCCACTTAACGACAGCTATCATCATTGCGATTGTCATTTTTATTTTCCAAGTGATTTTTAGTAAACTTTGGTTATCCAAATTCCGCTTCGGGCCACTTGAATATGTTTGGAGGTCATTCACTTATTTAGGTATTAAAAAGGAATCAAATGCATAGTTTAGGGGGGATTGACGCAATTCGGTAAATTTCTCGATAAAACGAACAAAGAGGCTGCCTCTTAGCAATCTAAAAATAGCCAAAAATCGGCTTGACCGTTAACTGGCTATTTTTATGATTCTAAAGAATAAATCTCAAACTCCCTATCACCAACTGACGTATCTTTCCATGATTTATCTTCCAAGTCAGTATTAGCTAATTCTTGTTATTCAAGACCCTCATATGCATCCCCATACGATTCGAAATTTTCTACCAACCAAAATAAATTTTCACCTTTACTTGAGTATAAATGCTCTAACAGTTCCGTAAAGCTTTTAGCAATAATCTGACTATCTCCTGGTGTTGCATGGGTTTCCAAGAAACTATCATAGCAATAACCAAAATGAGAATTGTTCATGTCGATACTAATGTATTGATTTATTTGCTCAGATTCAGCAATAAGATGCCAGTCATTACTAATATCATCTTTTAGTTCCTCCCAAATAACATCATCCTCTGGATAAAGCTTTTTACTAGTTGGAATAAATTCATTTGAAGAAACTATTTTTATCCCATAAGGCTTATCTAAAAACATTTGTATGGATTCATAATTGCTAAAAAAATAATGCAAATCTTTTGGAAGAGCTAAATCACTTGTGAAATCTGTGATTCTTTTCACAAGTCTACAATTACTATCCTGTTCAATTTTTTTAATAATCTCTTTTATCTTCATACTTACCCCTTTAATCTCAAATTTACTTGTATTTAGCATTATATCTTTGTAAAACTTTTCTCGTACTTCCCCAGGTACTTAGCTGCATCAAACGTAAAATCGAACAACTCTTGTGCTTGCTTAGCTATTGTTTTACCTTGATTTCCCTACTTTTCCGATTGTTCCTTTAAGTCACTTCTGAATTCCTCTAAAACAGTTCAACTCTATCAAGTAAACAAATCAAAAGAATTGCAATATCAAGATTCTGTGGATTCATATTCTAAACCTACATAAAGTGTTGTCCAATCATGATTTATTTTATTTTGTTTAAAAAAAACTACAAAAATAACTATTTAAATAACCTTAACTTTAAAGTATTTTTTAATCCATAACTTGATTAATCTCGTGTGTTTGGTACAGAGAACATTCTCTTACAGAAGGGAAAATTTTATTAGACACAGGGAAAACTAAGGTTGTTTACAAGAATAGATTGGTAGTGTTTTTTGTATTTACATTTCTAAAACATCTGATAATCGTCGATGGAAGTTCCCACTTGCTTTACTCGATTGACAAAAAACTCTTTTCTTACCTGTTGAATGAGGTCCTAAATGAAGAACACCATCTTTATCAGGTACATCAACAAATGTTACTCTATTTTTATCTACAGCCATTCGTTTCAATTCTTCTGCAGTAAAACCAAGATCTCTTGCCTTTGCCGCAGTAGCTACAGGAAATAATTCATGTTTTCCTCCACCGTTTCTTAATGACGTTTCAACAGCAGCCTTATTATCTGAAACATCCTTCGGGGTTGCTTTGTTAAACCATTCATTGAATTTATTTCTTTTCCAAGGAGCAAAGGATCAATCCAAGTATTCGGATCATTTACGTACCCGAAAGCGTAGGATTTCCACCAGATAGCCCATTAGGATCTTGTTGTAAATACATTCCCTCAAGTTGGAATCTGTTGTAGTATAATCCAATCTCTATGTCCACATACTGTCCCTGTTGCCTAAACGGAATGAAATCCTGCTTACTTGTGAGCTCCACCATTTGTCCATAAATATCAAGCTTAGCTAACCAAACCCTTTTACCTTCTTCATCATAGGCTTCAACAGGCGTTCCAAGATAATCACTAATAATGCTGTAATTAACTTCACTCGTAATTTTCGCTGAAGGTACGAACCCATCTTAAAAACCCACGAGACTAGATTGTCTAGTATTTCAGATTTATTCTGTTAAGAACTCTCAACTAGATTTTCAAATTTATCAAAATCATGCTGCAGGAAATACTCATGTAGTATGTATTCCCATCCCAAACGAAACTTGTTGTCTTATCGTCAGAACTCTTCTCAATCCGTCTACCTAGCGAGTCGTACTTGAAAGTAACTTCCAAGTTATCTGGTCTGATGACCTTTGACATCATGCCATTAACATTTCTCTATTGGTCCTGGGGGATTGATCGTTGTTGTTGTATAATTCCCACGACGGTCATACGCCCAGGTTGAACTTTTCCCGTCTGGTAATGTCACTTGACTAAGTTGGATCGGCATCATAAGCTAATCTTTATAGTTAGATATAAAGATTAAAAGAGCAATAAAATCCTTTTAAATGGATTTATTGCCCTTTTTAATTTAGCTTCAAACATTTAATACAAAGGGAGAGACCCTTTAACTTCAGTAAATATGTTATATCTTCGCCACTTTAAATTATATTTTTAATTTTTGTTTACTACTACTTGTCCGAAAACCTACACCGGTAACTACTGTGTAGAAGTAGCTGCAGAGTCAAAGTGTTGGAATATATTATAATTTTCACATCACTTCCTCTGCCATATACATCAGATTATGATTGATTTATGATATAATTCTCTGAACAAATTTGCCTCTTCTTTAGCCTTTGGTATTCGTAATGCTTTTAAATAAGATTGTAGTTCATTGGGTTTATTTTTGATTACAAAGTATTCGATAAAAAAGAAAGTAAAAATTCTTTATTTGGAGGAAGAATGGCAACAATTTCATCCTCATCATCGGGGTCAGGTTCTTCATTTTCTGGATATTCTTGTTCAAAATTAATTTTCCCCATTGATCTAAGTAGAGCATAATTGGTTAATTCTTCTTTGTCTGACTTCATTAAATTAAGTAGTTCTTCTGCTGACACCCCAGCTTTATATAATCGCTTAATGTTTTGATCTAATCCTCCAGTCCAAATTTCCCCATCTACTTCCTTATATTCCCTTACTTTCTCTAAAATTACATTATACGCTTGTGATTGAACTAATTCTTTTACACTCTGTAAACTTTCCATAATACCCCTCCATAATTAAGGACATTTTCCGAATGTTCCTGTACCTTTTATAATCCTCTTTAACTGTGAACCAGTGTGCCTAAACTCATCCATTGTCTCATGTGCCCAAGGTGTAACAGGCGTTAAATTCCAAAATTTATGTGCTAATTTACTTCCTGATCTTTGTGGTATATAAGTATGATGTAATTCCATTGAAACTTTCTTTATTACTCTATTCCCATTTTTATCCACTATTTCAACCAAAATTCGAGGAGCTTTTCCCTTTGCCATCCTAGCTAAATTAGCAGGAGAATATTTATAAATTTTACCATTAGAACCTTGAACAAACGGATTTTTTAATGCTTCTTCTTTCCAGAAGTTCTTTCTAGCAGTATTCCAAGTTATTAATCCAAATGGATCAAGCCATATATTTGGGTCACTTACATACCCATAAATCGTTGGATTTCCACCCTCAAGCCCTATTGGATGGTATATATTCCCTCAATTGGAGAGTAGTATCGGAATCGATTATAATACAATCCTATTTCTACATCTTCATATTGCCCCTGGTACCTAAACGGTATGAAATCTTGTTCACCAGTAAACTTATTCACTCGTCCATAAATATCAAGCCCTGCTGACCAAACCTTATTACCTTCTTCATCATAGGCTTCAACAGGCGTTCCTAAATAGTCACTAATAATACTGTAATTACCTTCACTCGTAATTTTCGCTGAAGGTACGAACCCATCATTAAATACCCATGTGACTAAATTATCTGGTATTTCAGAAGTATTTTAAATTCATCTGAATCATTCTCTAAGAAATACTCATGTAGGATAGTATTCCCATCCCATACGAATTGCATTGTTTTTTCGTCAGAGCTCTTCTCAATTCGTCTACCTAGCGAATCATACTTGAAAGTAACTTCTGTCTTGTCTGGGCGTACGACTTTCGACATCATGCCATTGCCGTTATATTCGTACTTCCACGTATCACCATTCTTCTCAACCTTCTGAACAAGATTACCTTCTTCATCATAAGAGAAAGTTGCCTCTTTCGTTTCAAGCAATCTACTACCGGCGCCATAGACACGATCTGTCTTTTCTTTCGTTTCATACAAATTCCCGACATCATCGACACTGCGGTGTAAGAAATCAAATTGACCACCTTGATTGGACCAGACGAGGTTATTGAATTCATCATAACCATAGGTAACTTTTACACCCGTTAACTCGTTTACCATACTTCGTAAGCGGTAATTGACGTCCCAATTATACACGCGTCTTCGTGTGTCACGATTTTGACTACTTATTCGATGGTGTATCGGTCTACCTGCTATATCATACTGCCATTTGCTGATAACTTCATCTGGTAAGATTCGCTCAATCTCTTGACCAAGTTCATTGTACTGCATAGATGCTGTCCAATGGGCTTGCTCGGAGCGAGAAGCCGCGATTTGCGACACATTACCCATTTCATTACGAGCGACATCCATTTTTGCACCTAAGCTACTCGTAATCTGTGAACGGTTGCCTAATTCATCATAGCTACTCGCAATCCAATGGTCATTTTTCCATTCCTTGATCACTTGTCCAGATGCGTCTCGCTCTAGTTTTACTTTCACATGTTCATTTTCAGTCTCAATTAACGAACCATTTTTTGTCATAGCCAAACGTTTCCCAGGTGTCATCATAATAATCAGCTCGAATGATATTCCCTAGGCCGTCATGTTGATATGCTGTCCACCGATCGCCTGGACGTTGAATTCTCTGAACTAACCCTGCCAGACTTCGCTCATACGTTCTTTCTATCTCATCAAAGCCGATTTCCTTGATGATACTCCCTTTTTCATCACGTTCAAACTGATACGCTTCGCCTTTTTCATTGATAACAGCGGTTAACTGCTCCTCTGTATCATAGGTGAATTGTACTTTCTTCCCACCTTGTTCTCGAGACACCAAACTGCCAAGAATAGTATAATCAAAGGCTACTTGTGTATGGTTATCCCTTGCAAAAATAACATCATCATAGGCATTGTACTTTAATTGAACATCTTTTCCATCTGATAGATTTGTACGTACTAGGCGATTAAAGTTATCATATACGAACTTCTCTGTGGCCCCTAACTGATTGGTCGTGCTTGTGCGATTCCCACGACGGTCATACGCCCAGGTTGAACTTGTGTTACTGACTCAGGTTCCGATCAGCATCAAAAGTAAAGCTTTAGTTAAATTTAAAATCAGTTTTTTGAAAGCTATGGTCATTATTATGAAAGATCAAAAGGACAATAAAATCGGTATAATCGAGTAGGAGGGAGTGATTAACTCCCGACCTCTCACACCACCGTACGTACGGTTCCGTATACGGCGGTTCAACTAAGATCAATAACGCAAAGTTTC
>NZ_JAQZSD010000089.1:0-13143 GCF_028674935.1 Lysinibacillus sp. CNPSo 3705
GATATATCCAACTCAATCGAGTTTTATTCCGGAAATATTACAAAATGAAAAAAAAGATATTGAAAAATCTGTTTATATAATGAATATTACTAATAATACAGTTAATATAATATCAAACTTCATATCAGCAATTATTCTTATATATATGTCCGTAATAAGTATACTTGTACTTGATATATTTACTTTTCTTTTATGTATAGCATTATTTTTAAAAATTACTCAAATAAACATTGATAATACATCAATTAATGACACTCAACAAAAGCATAATTATAAAGATAGCATTTTATACTCATTTAAATATTTTTGGAAAGAAAAAACTCCTTCCAGAATTGTTGTAATGGAAGGTATTTTAAGTGGCCTTACAACCATGGTTATGCGAATTGTTGGTGCTTATCTAGTAGTAATAAATATTGGAGTTGAGTATTTAGGTATTCTTTTAGCTATCCAAAGGGGTTCTGAGTTAATTGGAGTATTTCTCTCAAACCGCATTAAGATGCCTTTTAAAAACTTTTTCATGATAGATTATCTGATCTCTGGTACCGCTATCACATTAATTGTCTATATGGATAACATAGCAATAAAAACAGTTCTCTTTTCTTTAGCATTTTTTTTAATTGGTATGTCAGGTACGGTTTATGGAAAAATGATCTATCATTTTTATGATTATAAACATTTAGGTAAAGTTTCTTCTGTAATAAATACGGTTTCTTCAGTTGCTATTGTTGCATGTATGCTTATCCCTATGATCTATGACGATGTAGAAAATTTAATACTTATCACAGGAGTCATCACTATAGCGTTTGGTTTATATCTTTTGTTTTTTAACAAATCTAAAGATTCATTAGAAGACGAGAAAACTAGTCATCATTAAAATGATCTATCTTCTTTTGATAAAGATATTTCCCAGCTAATCATACCTTCGAGTACAAAAATAGCTGCTTATTTTGCAAAAAATAAGCAGTTATTTATTTGTAAAGGTCGTAGGAATTTCGTGCCAGACTAAAACCCTACCGTGGGAAAGATGAATTTTAACAATGGCGAGCCTTTGGACTAAATCCTCCATGTTTTTTATTCGTCAGGGCACCCTCCCCATTGTTCTTGCAACAATTTCTATTTCCATTTTTAAAAATATAAAAAGTAACTAAAAAATAGTAGAAGGGCCTAATGGAGCAAATGCCATAATGAATATTTTATTATATTTACAAATATAGGTAATTCTGTTATATTATTGTAAGTACCATCAAATACAACTATTAGGGAGATGAATTTATGTTTAAAAAAGTAGCTGCAGGAACATTGGTTACGGGTTTATTATTTTCAGGATTTAGTAGTAATACATTCGCTGCCGAGGCGTCTACAACTGTAAATAATTCAAGTAATGATGAAGTAAACGAAAGCTTAGAACAAGCTAGTGATGCAAGCGTAAATATAGAAATAAACGGTAAATACGTAGAATTCTATGCTGAGGATTTAGCAAATAAATTTACAGATAGGTATTATTCAGAAATTGTATTTTCTACGCAAGATCCAAATGGACGTGCTTATTTAAATACAATAGATAGAGATCAAAAAATAATCTCTGTGGACCCAGAGGATAATGAAGCTAGTGGTTACACAGCAATGGTATCACAGAGAAAAACAAAAATTTTGGATAAAATTTATAAAATTTATGATAACCAGGGATATTCATTACCGAAATATGTAAATGTATATGCGTATGCAAAACCAGCAAATGACAATAGATATTGGGTTATACAACCATATAGACTAAATACAGACGATTTATATTAAAAGATAGAACATCGGGTGGGATTTTAAGAGAATGGAAATATAGCAAGACTTTTACTTTTTTATGTAATATGAAAAAAGAGGATGAGACAAAGTGTTTCAGCCACAAAAATACCGAACTATCTAATAAAACACTTATGAAGTGTTTCGGAATAGTTCGGTTTTTCTATTTATCGTGTTTTGTTAATTTAGAGATTACTCGGCTTTATGAAGGAACAATTTAGTTATGTCACAGTCCCTTTTTTAACAAAAGAATGTTGCTGTTCTCATATAACCTTTTTTTGCATGAAAGACCGTTTTATGATTTTCAATACATTTATCTTCTAAAATTTCACTCATATACATCATAACTGCATGTGCAGCCATTTTATTAACGATTAGTCTTTGAGGGTCACTAGCTGTTAGATCACTACAACTAACTTCACTAGGCTTAATTGTATCAGTAACAGCAAGTATATCAGGATAAACTTCACACACAGATGGCTGAATGATATCCTTACCCATTTTAATCCCACAAACAATCTGCCCAGTCCAGCCGCTTTCACGGTAAGCTATTAACTCCTCGCTAGACCATTCATTTACGGGCCTGTTTTGCCAATCTTGAGGCACAGTAACACTTTCATTACCACTATCTATATAAATACAGTTAGGAAGCTTTAGAAAGGCTTTATGGAGCTGTTGCCTTGTGAATACGTTATCTACGCATCCAATCAATATAGGGACAAGTCGTACGTTGTAATAAGATGATTGACCATTGCTGATATCTAAGTATTCATTTGAAAATAAACTAGTAATTTCACTTACAGTCTCCACATACTTTTCAGTATAGGTTGAAATATTTAAGTTATATGCGGCTGCATAACGATCTGCCAAAACTTCTGCCTTTTTTTCACCAATCTCCTCTTCTAAAAATAATTGATTCTTTAGATTTTTATTTTCTATGACGTCAGGATCAACCAAAACATAACTATGTGGGCAATTTAGCGTCCCTAACATCTGAGAAAGATGTTGAACAATATAGCCCCCTGTACCGCCTGTTCCAATTTGCACTATATATGGATAAATACTTTTATATTCTTTGTTAATGTAATCGGTTTTATTTAATAATAAGTTATACATTTATTATCCTCCTAAAAATCTGTAATTGTAATACTCTCAACCTGATAATCTGTAGGTAAACCACAAAAAGAAAGTGAAGACTTATCATTATAAAATAAATCAGGTAATTTACACTTTTCATGCCATTCTTTATTGTCTATTGAAACAAAAGTTCTGATGTGAATATCTGGCATAAAGTTAGTTTGAAAATTACCAACAATGATATAAAACATCCCTGGTTTTCTTTCACTTTCGTTATCAATTTTTGATGGGATTGCTTCTAAAACGTGGTGTGAGTGAATTTCACAAGCTAATTGAACATAATGACCATTTTTCTCTAATTGCATAATTTCAAAATATCCTGTCTCATCATCAGAGGTAACTGAATGATAAGAAGCCGTTTGTTTTGGTATATGAAGAAGAAAAGAATTGGTATCAAAGTTATAATAAAATTCACCGCGGATCTCTAATTTATGTTCTGCATAAACTCTTGCAAGATTAATGAATTCCAGCAATAGTTTTAACGGTATTTTTGAAGGAAATTTAAAAGAAGCGGGTTCGTCTTTAGACGACTCCACTTCTTTTTTTACTTCTCCTGTGCAACCTTTTTTCTTGGCAATTGTTACAGGTATGACAAAATTCTTATCCTTCCCGATATATTTCATTTCAGTGTAATCCTTGACTAACTCTGGGAAATCTTTCTCCATTCGTTTACGAACCATTTCACCATCAATTTTTTTAAATTCAAATGTTTGATCCTTCTTTTTTATCTTTATACCATTAGTAATCTCATCCAAAGTGAAATAATTTGTAATTGGTATAATTTCTCGGAAGTATCGAATAATAGTATCATTATTTATGTCAAACTCTTCTTCCTTAGTTTTTGCAGGACTTTTTTTTGTAGCTTGATTTTCTTTTTTCTTTTTTTCATCCGCCTCAGCTTTTTGAACTTGTGCGTCTACATTTGCTGACAACTCTTCAAATGTAGAAGGTGCATCAACAGTAGGGGCATTGTTATTTAAACTGGAAAGCATTTTCATACGAAACAATAAACTGTCCTCTGTATCTGGAATGTCCATTATTTCATATTTTGTCTCCTTGCTAGGTGTAGTCTCTTTTTTTTCTGTTGTTGAATCTTCAAACATAGAAAATAAATCATCAAATAGATTAGTCATATTCTTATCCTCCAAAAGTCATTATGTTTAAGTAAATTTAAATTAGTTTCTTTCCTAAAATGTCCGCTAGTATCTTATTTGTTGGTAATAACCAATCATCTTCGAATTGAAGTATTTTATTATCGGTTATATGTTGTATGAACTCTTTAAATTGTCCGTTCCTCTTATTCTCAGCCTTTTGGCCAGTTTCAAATTTATAATCTACCATCATGCCGTAATCCTCATTAAATGGTGCAGCAACGAATTGAGTAAAAAAACGTTCGCATGCTGCTACTGAATCAAGAGTAAACGTATTTGATCCCCAACAGACTTTTCCACTCTCTTTCGATACATTTGGGTACGGAAAGTAAAAAAGCTCTGTATCTTCGTCAATAGCCGAAGGGGAGTCCAAGATAGCATAGATATTTGTCTCGATTACACGACGTTTCATTGAGTCTGAAACTGGACGGAGTGCTATTTGGAAAATCATTTTGGGAAATGGAATTTCATATAAGGTTTCCTCTGAGTGATAGCGAATAAACCAAGTTGATTTGTCTACCGTCATTGTTAAGCGTTCATACTCGCCCTGTTCAGAAGTACTGAAAGAAATTGTGTTAGGGGGTAAAATTGGGGTACGTCTCTCGTTTGAATAGTTTGTATTATCTGTTGAAGCAGATTCAACTGGGCCTGATGTTAAAGCGTGAACTACCATTTCCATTGAAAGCATAACAGGTATTTTCTTTGTTCCGTTATCATAAACTTGTGTACCTATAACGGGGTAGTTAGGATCTATAGGATTATCAGAGATTTCTAAAATCCATTTCATTTTTTTATATCCTCCGAATCTATAATTCTTTTACTCTCTAGTAAAAAATCAACTAATTTATCCATATTGCTGTAATAGAAATCTTCAACGACAATTATGCAGAAACTATCCTGATTAAATCCTTCAGCAAGAATGAATTCGTCATAAGAACTCTTGTGTAGATTGATAAAATAAGGGTTTTGACTTGTATTACCTTCAATAAAAATTAGATGAGATGAATACATAAGTTCCTTAGTGAATTTAATATACTCTGATTCTGTATAGTCAGAATTTGATGGGAAGCTTCTCAAATGTGTAAAATCATGTTTTCTACATAATGATAGACATTTTTCTAAGTAAGCAGGATATTCCTTATCTCTTTCATCGATGGAGTGTGGAGTAAATATTTCAGCAGTGTCAAATAATTCGTTGATAATATCAAGACAGACATCAAATGCATAAACTGCTCCCCAGCTACCATTGTAATCACTTGTATGGATATCCATTTTTTCGAATATAGATTTGTCTCCCTTAGTGTCATAATACATCTTCATAATTTGTAATAAATGAAGTGTCTTTTCATATGTGTAATACTCATCTGCATGTATAATCATGATTTTTCCCTCCTACAAAAATTTGTGTTTAGGTTTAACTTTCCTTACCTCTGTCGAATTTAAAATATGCACCACGTTGTAAGTACTCGCCATAGCATATAGAGGTGAGGTAGGTAAAATATTAAACTCATCAGTATCCTCGATATAGTCGAAATCCCAACAGAAATTGTCTATTACTCTGTCAATATCCTGTAAAGTGAATGAACTAAAATCAATCTGTTCTACAGGTAATTGGTGATACAAAATATGGTAAAGGTAACTTTCGCCGCATTTTAAGACATCATTCTTTTTGCTATTTTTCTCTAGTATTTTGTTGAATTGGTTGAAATCAAACACTTCAGTAATCCTCCCCGCATATTTAATAAAGCTATAACTGCTCTTTATTTAATAAGTACGGACAGGCAATACTAATTGTATACGCTCATCTAAACAAGTATCTGCTTCATAAACATTAGCTATTAAGAATGGGCGTAATGGTCCTGCAACCTTTATCATTACTTTCTCTGTACTAATAGTTTTTAAAGAATCTAATAGAAACCCCGCATTACAACTTAGGTTGAATACTTCTTCACACTGGCAATCTAAAAGGGTCAATTCTTGTTGAACCTTACTAATACCTCCAGGATCAATAGAACTAATAGATAAATTGCCTGAATTATATTCAAACTTACAGACCGTATCTTTTTTAGTTGAATCCTTCATAGTTTTAATAAGTTCTACAACATCTTTCAATTCTGTTGTTGGTACTGTAAAGAAACCTGTAGTTTCAGGAATCAACCTTGAAGTTGCTGGGTAAGTACCTTCTAACAAACGACAGTACATAATAGTTTTCTGATTTCCACTTACTAATGCAATTTGATTGTTGTAACAGACTATCCCGATTTCCGTATTCCCATTAAAGCTTTTTAAAGCATGTACTAGGCTACTTCCAGCGGGAATCACTACAACCGTATTTTCATTAGCTTCATAATTTTTTGTTTGACATTGTGCTAGGCGATGTGAATCAGTAGCTATAGCACTAAACAAACATGATCCATCTGAAGAAGGTGTAAATTCTAATTTTAAACCTTGTATTATAGGACGAGACTCATTTGTAGCAACAGCGAATACAGTATCCTCAATGAATGATTTAAAGACAGAGTAGGGTAGCTGAAATTGATTAATTGGCTGCTGACTCGTCATAATATTAGGGAATTCTTCGGCATTCATTATTTGGAAATCTAGTTTAGTTTTCTTTTGTTTAACTGTAATTGAATTTCCACTTCCATTTTGTGCAAAATCAATTGTTCCTGATTTTAGTTTTCTAGTAATTGAAAACAATGTACGCGGAAAAACTGCTCGACCAGGAATCTCAATATTTACATCCTCAGATAATGGTACACGTTCAAGCATTGATTCATCTCCATTTGAAACAATAAAGTGAATATAATTTTCAGTTGCTTCAACAAGTACACCTTCAAGAATGGGTATAGTGACTGTTCCAGTAAGTAATCTGCCGAATTTTGCACAAACAGAATCTAAAATGCTCTTTGTAATTTGGAATTTCATAATAATTTCCTCCGATTGTTAAGTAATTTTGTTAATAAAAAGAGGACTTAAAATAAGTCCTCTTAGTAATTGTCCTCTTATGCCATTTGTTGTTGTAAACTACGACGAATATTTTCAAATATATTACGAATACCATTCTCATCAAGACGGCCAATCAATTGGAAATAATCGCCGATTTGTTCTTTTAGATAATGACTCGCAAATCCTAGTTGGTGCTGAATAGGTAGTTTAAACTGCTCAATACAGACCATGACATACATTTTTACTGGATAAAGTGCTTCATACAAACTCTGTAGCTGTTCCTGAGATGCACTATTCAATGCCATTGGAGGACAGTTAATGTATTGGAATAAATTTGACGCGTGTTGAGGGTGAATGTTTAGCACATTCATACACTCAAGGATCTCTTGTTGTATTTCTTGATATGAAAATTGGTCGGGTGTTCTTTTATCTTTTTTGATTGGTAAGTTTGCTCTTTGGGGGTTATTAGTTGGATTACTATCAGATTGTGAATGTTGATTATTGCTTTGCTGTAAATTTAGTGTAGGTCGAAGATAATAACCTTTAACATATTCTTTCTCACGATTAATCTTGTATTCCCCAGAAACGTATTCACACTCACCATTAGGTCTAGTCGTATAGATTTCAACCCAATATTGGGGTAAAGAATAAAGAAATCTTCCAATACCAAAATGTACAGCTGCTCTTTTTAAAGCATCTGAGTATCCACCCTTAACTGATTCGTATTGAGTAGCCTCTGCTGCATCAGAACGTGAAACCCACATATCATTATGATAAATGGAAATAGTACATTCTATAGCAGGTTTATCGAAGATATTAAGTTCCCGATAACTATTCTTCCAATTAAGCCCACATACCTTATCTAGCCTGGACTGTATAGCACGCGCTGAAACATAGGGCACAATTAATGCTTTTAGTTTACCGTAATTGTCCTTTGTTACAGTTTGAACTTTCCAATCAATTTCGTTGTCTTGCATAGGCTCTGCTAGTTTGTTTAAAACATCTGTTCCTGTCATACTTAATCACCTGATTCCTCAAAGATTTAACTATTTGTTTTCAAATAAAAAAAGCCTTTGAAGAAGAATTGTAGTCAAAACAGGCATAATAAACCCGTTTTATCAATTCAACCTCAAAGGCTGTAAATAGTAGTAGTTACCGCACAAAAAAAGCGTGCAAAAAAGAAAACAAAATAGTTATGCTAGCATTATACCTTAAATTACTAATAAATAAAATACAAAAGAAATCAAATATGTTAAAATAAATCTAATTGTTAATAACTGAAGCAAACACTGCTCACATGTATAGACCGTTTGATTAGGTCTTATTCATGTGAGTTTTTTTAGGCATATAATTCAAAGGAGTACTAACTTATGTATAAAAAGATACTACTTTTTACAGATGATAATGGAAAGTCAGTTGATCCTACTGCTATGCAAGATTTAAGGAATTGTCTAACGGATTCTATTACAGGGACAGATTACGGTTTGTCTTATGTCACAATGGCTATGGAATGGAGTAAAAAAATTGATCCCATCCACGTTTCCTATGTATTAATAATAAATGCCTCGGAATTACAGATACAGTCTGTCATTGAAAGTTGCCCTAGCATTGAGGAACTTTACAGCTTATATAATGAGGGGAGTCATTGGTACTATGAGCTGTTTGAGGTCGATGAAGGTGAGGTCATTAATAATACAGAACATGAAGGATTGCCAAAATTAGATTTTTTGAAAGATGAATTAAGTAATTTGGGAGAGAATGTTTCTTTACCGTTCACAGTAGAAAATGGAACAGTGCAAGAAGAGGCTTTCCCGCTTCCTTCGAAGATTGTCAGTGTTCATATCTTGGATAATAATAATGAAGTAGTTGAGTCTATGGAAGAGGATATGAATAAGGATGATTTAAAAGATACACCTGAAAATGAAGCTGCGGTACATGTTAAACAAAACGATATTAACTTAATTTCCGAAGAAGAGAATAAAATTAAAGAGATTCCTGAGATTCAAACAGTAGAGAATGACGTTAACTATCAAAGAACAAGAACCATTCAAAAACAATTGTTTGCAAGACAAGAATGGCAATCTAATAAAACAATTGGGGTATGGTCTCCTATACATCAGACAGGAGTAACAACCTTTGTTATTAATTTTGCGTTGTACCTTGCTAAACATCGAATATACACCGGGGTCCTAGAAGGCTTAACAAGTAACCATATTTTAAAATATTGGTTAAATCGCTATACAAGCATTCCTAACGACTGGGTAAGTTATGCAAGCGTAATTCATGAAGATATAGAGCCAACACTTGCAGATTGGAAGTATGGAAATGTCTTGTTTTTACCCTTAAATGATGGGGATATTGATAAGAAATGGACAAGTGATACTCTGGAAACATATTTAAAAATGCCAAGCTTATTAGATATTATTCTTGTCGATATGCCAACAGGTGAAATGAACAAGCATACTGTTGATTCACTCCTATATTTAAGTGAATTATGGATAGTAGTGGATGATTCATTTCATGAAATAATAGCTTGGAAGGAATATATTTCTCAACTTAATCAATTAACAAATATACCTATAAGACTCGTTTTTAATAAAACATATAAATTTTCTCAAATCCAAAGACTAGAAAAAGAACTAGGATATCCTCTAATTGCAGAATTACCATCCCTACACGAAGAAGTTAAAAGGAATTACTACCAGACTAAGCCATTGATATATATGGATGATATATATGAGCAATTACATCCTGGATTCAATCAAATAAGGGAATACCTTTTTGGTGATGAGGCTTATGCTTATGAACAATCCACTGCAGCAGTTACAGGTTTTCTTGGTAAAGTGAAAAATAGACTAAAAAAATACTTTATGGATTCTTGTTGAAGAGTACTAATTTAAAGTGATATGATAGATATGTATATTATTATTTATTTTTTTTGCAGGCGACCATGTTGCTTTAGCGAGATTTTACTACTACAAAGTCTTTGGGACTTGATGAAAATACACTACAAATGTGTCCATTTTCTCATCCCAAAGGCTTTTTTTATTTTCAAAAAATGGGGTGATGGAATGAAGTTAACGACTTTTAGTGTTAGAAAAGCATTAATTAATAATCAAATTGTATTAACCAAATTTTCACAAGTGAAAATGCAAGAGAGAGGATATTCAAAAAACGATTTAATAAAGTGTATATGGACAGGTGAAATTATAGATATTCGTGTACATGCTGGAAAATTAAGAGGTGTAATGGAAGGACTGGACGCCCACAATAACCCGATTGTTTGTGTTATTGGAGAGAGTGAGCAAGATTCGGGCCATTTAAAAGTTTTCAATCTATTTCCGCAAATACTGGAGAATTATAAGAGAGTTATATAAAAAAATGAGGAGGAATTATCATGGTATATCGAAAAACAAAAATTGAGGGTTGGTTTGAACTGCAACGTACTGTATGTCCAATATGCGGGAAAACAGGTGGATGTATGATTCATAAAGACGGAAATAAAATTGCATGTATCCGTGAAAGAAGCGATATTCAGTTTGGGAAAAATAGTTGCCAATCATGGTTACATCATTTGAAAGATGGCGTAAAAGTAAATGTAAGTGATAAAGTAGCTACAACTAAATCTAGGAAAAAGTTCCCAGTTCATTTATTACATGGATTTTTCTCTAAATTAGTTAATGATAGTACTACATTACTTACAACACCACATATACACCACTTGAATGGAGAAAGACAGTTATCTGATAATACTATTGCGAAAAGACAGTATCGTAGTTTTCCGCAACAGCCATGGGTAACTGCTAAAAATGTATTAGGTAAATTTGAAGAACGCCTTTCTGATCAAAATTTGACAGTAGGGATACCTGGTTTCTATATGAATAATTATGGATGGACAATTAACGGCCAATCCGGAATATTAATACCTTATCGTAACGAATACAATTTTATTACGGGTTTTCAAATTAGAGTAGATGAGGTAAAGAATTTTGTAGAAACTGATCAAATTAATTATCCTAATTTAAAAGCATATGTTAAACAGCAACCTAATCATGTTCAAATTCAAGTTAATGGACAAAAATATTGGGAAGGTGTTTTAGAGTTAGGAAAAAGAAAAACAATTGCTGATGAAAACGGAGAAATATTAGGAACGGTTAAATTAGCTAAAGGACAGCGTTATTACTGGTTAAGCTCACCGAATAAAAAATATGGTACTGTAGCAGGTGATCCTGTTCCTATTCACGTTGCTATTCCTAGTAAACAGCTTGAAGAATGGAACAAAACACTTGAAGCGGATTTAAAAAATCCTGATACAGACAGTTATACAACTTTACGAAAAGCTAAATCAGTATGGATTACTGAAGGAGCTTTAAAAGCGGATATTGCAATAGATCATATTGTAGAGGCATTTGCTGACACGATTGATGAAGTCGGTGATACGATGATTGCAGCCCCTGGTATCAATTCTTGGAGAAGCTTATTACCAATGTTAAAAAATATGGGTGTAAAACGTGTTAATCTTGCTTTCGATATGGATGCTATAGAGAATGAACATGTGAACCAGTATTTTCATGACATGGTAAAAGAATTGAAGTCACAAGGATATGAGGTTTATGTAGCAGCGTGGTCATTGAAAAACGGTAAAGGAATCGATGATATTTTATTGAATGGGTATACGCCACAATTAAGAAAACTGTAATAAGAACTTGTTTCTATATAATAAAGTTGTATACTAGCTATTTTTAAATAGCGAAGTATATTGTTTGAATCGTTGATATGAAGCGATTTCGAACAACATACAGTATACAGCTTTTTTGTTATTGATATTTAATTGGAATTTTAATAAATGACTATGCCTGTTAATTGTAGCTTTAGAATAAAGATTGATTAAAAAATCCCTTTCACCTTTATTTATCAGCTGATTGGAAAAACTTCATTTCGAAAAAAAATGATCAAAATAGAGTTGATATTTTTAACAAAGTATGGGGTTTTTATAAGAAAGTTTAATTTGTTGTTTCACTAATAGCTGAGCACGTGGCGTGATGGATGTGGCACTTAAATTAATTTTAGCTGCAGTACCTGGTGTTATTGATGGACCATTATAGCATTCATCTGATATTGGCCAAGTATGACCCAACTAATCCACGTGGACGTGATCGATGTGATCATTAAATAAAAAACAATTAACTGCAGACCGGAGTCAAATAATTGTCGGTGTACCTGGTGCATCGGTGGACCACAGAAAAGTACGCTACCGGCATTGTCCGGATCCGGTGCCATCCAATGTACCTGGGGTGGTTGATGTGAATTAGTGGGATTTTATAATAAAGTTTGAGCAAAAATTGTGGATGAAAGTTAAAACCTAAGCTACAGTATCTGATGTTAATGCAGGAATGAATGGAAAATAAGTTAATTAAAAAACACTCCATTTAGAAAAAGACCTTTCAAAATGAAGTGTTTATGTATAAATGTTTTTTAATTAATATTTCATTTCTTGAATAAGAAAACCGTGCGTTATTTTACGTAAATCATTACTATATATTTTAGTTATATCACTGTTATAAACTAACAAAGTCCTTCATTGGTTTCCCCATTAGCAAACACACTCTTTCTAATATTGAATGTTATGATTGCAAGTAAAGATACAATAATAACATTGGTAAGCATACTAAAAGAAGGATTATTTAATAATTGCGGTAAACCTCCTATGAAGATGACACAGATTACTCCATATATTAAAAATGTTCCAATCCAAGAAACGATGTAATTAATAACTGCAGCTAATCTAGGAAAGTTAATAACCAGATAATTTAAAGCGATATAATATAAGATGCAAGCAGCAATGAAAAACACAATATCCCAAAAGTAAACAGCGTTTCCACTTGCTATTTTTACCGATATAATTTTATGTAATGAATAGGCAGTAAAGCCTCCTATAAATAAAAAATCAATTAAAACTGCTACAGTTTTACTAATCATTTTAGAAAGCTTATACAAGATAATTAATAAAAATATAAGCATAATAGGTAATACTATTATCACTATTTTCCACCTCTGATTATTTTTAAATTTAATTATAGCAATTGTAGGGATATTTACCATGTCACTGTAG
>NZ_JAQZSD010000090.1:0-13075 GCF_028674935.1 Lysinibacillus sp. CNPSo 3705
TAATGGAATTTGTTCTGTTGATGTTACTGGACAAGGTTCGACTTGATTAACTTGAAAATCTAATGGATCACTCAAAAAAATTCCCTCTTTTCATTTTTTATAGTATTAGGAGCGCTCTATATTAGAATATGAAGAACTTAAAACTATATATGGACTTGTATACTAGTTATTTACTTATAATAAAAATGAGTTGAATCTAATTTGTGTTTTAAAGCTTTTCTTTAAACTCGGTCTTCATCTGAATGCTACAGTTAAATCGCTGAATATTCACTTTCTTCATGTAAACAAATAACCTGTAGCAATTAAGGTTGCAGAATAGATTTATAGAAATTACAAAAATAAATAATTATTATTAAGATATTTACCTCAGTTCATCACGAGAGTTAAAACAATAAAAAACGAGCTTTAAAATCGTATATTTGTCACGACGAAACCTTAAACTATACAAAAAGGTGAATCCCTATGTTTTGAAAAATATAATTTATGATAGAAGTACAACTAGAAATAATTAAGTGAGATGCTTCATTATTTCTTAGAGCTTTCTTTTAAAAATAACTAACTGCCAAGTTCCTAAAATAAAATGAATGTCAATGATAATAGGGAGAATCTACCCCATAAACCATTCTAACGAGTCTGTTTTAGACTACAATGTAAAAGAGCCGATTCAAATTTTGAATCGGCTCTTTTTGTTAGGATTATTAATAAAAAAACAGTCCTTGTCGTCTTTTCCTATTCCTCAAACCTGACTGCACTTACACGTCATTATATTGCAGTTTAACTATGCACATCCATTGTTTGAAAAGGCTCTTTTGACAAGGTTAAATGCCTATTTCATTCAAATTCATAAGATATTGCAGACAGTGCATATAGTGGCGCTGTTTCTGCACGTAAAATGCGGGGTCCTAATGACATCGTTTGGGCACCAGCTTGAAGAAGTGCATCTGCTTCTTTTCTAGCAATGCCACCTTCTGGACCAAAGATAATAAGAACGGATTTCGACTTCTTGTCATACACTTTTTTTAACTTCTCCGCAAATCTTGTGCGTTGCTGTGCTTTTGCATCCTCTTCATCTGCTATAAATACGGCGTCGAAATGACCAACTTGTTCCAGTAGCTGTTTAAAAGAGATTGGTTCATAAATTTCTGGGATATGTGTACGATGGGATTGCTCAGCTGCTTCTTTTGCAATTTTTTGTAGCCGCTCTTGCTTTTTGGCACCTTTCTTTTTATCCCATTTAACGATGGAACGCTCTGCTTCAAATGGCATTAGGGCAAACATTCCAAGCTCTGTTGCCTTTTGCGTAATAAGTTCTAGTTTATCGCCCTTTGGCAAACCACATGCCACTGTTACATGAACAGGTAACTCTGGAGAAGGAATAATTTCACCTGTAGTTTGAACGTGTACCTCATCGGCGTCGAAGGCTATAATTTCACATATATGAGCGGTATTTTGTGCAACGACAACGATTTTGTCGCCTTCTTTCATACGCATTACTCGTTCAATATGTCGCGCATCCTCGCCACTAATACGTGCTTCCTCAATGGTCGTCTCAATAAAATAGCGTTGCATGTTACCATACTCCTTTATAGCAAGAAGAGAAAACGCCAAATCGCCAGCACTCGGCTCACGATTTGGCGCTTCCTCAATCAATTTATTGTGGTCGACGGGCAATGATCGCTACCCAATCTTCCATTAGTAATACTTCTTCGATTACAAATCCTGAAGCTTCTAGTGCTGCTTTTACATCATCACGTTTCGCACCGATGATGCCTGAAGTGACATATAATCCACCCGGTTTAACAACTGAAAATGCATCGTCAGTAAAGGACATAATAATTTCTGCTAAAATATTAGCCACAACGACATCAGCTGGTTCCTTAACTGTATCCAATAGATTTCCATGGAATACAGATACTTTATCATCTACTTTGTTTAATGCAACATTTTCTTGTGCTGAACGAACAGCTACTTCGTCTAAATCAAGTGCATGTACGCTCTTAGCTCCTAGTAAAGCTGCACCAATTGATAGAACGCCTGAACCCGTGCCGATATCGATCACCGTATCGCCCTCTTTTACAACCTTCTCAAGCCCTTGTAAGCACATAACAGTTGTAGGGTGTGTTCCTGTACCAAAAGCCATACCAGGATCTAATTCAATTATTAATTCATCTGTTGATACTGGTACATATTCTTCCCATGTTGGCACAATTGTAAAGCGTTCAGAAATTTTTACAGGATGATAATATTGCTTCCATGCTGTTGCCCAATCTTCCTCGTTAACCTCCACAATCGATACAACATTTTCACCAATATCGATGTTGAAGTTCGTTAAATTTGTTATAGCCGCCTTAATTTCTTCGACTGTTTCATTTAAAAAACTAGACTCCGATAAGTACGCCTTAACAATAACACCATCTCTCGGAAAATCCGCTTCATTTAGCGCATAAATTTCACCATACTGATCCTCTCGTGGCTTCGCAAATTCTGCAGAATCCTCAATAACTACACCACTTGCCCCTGCTTCATGCAAAATATTCGAAATTGCTTCTACCGCTTCATTTTTTGTATGAATGGATAATTCTGACCACTTCACGTAGCTCTTCAGCTCCTCTAATTATTCACCTTGGAATTTTTTCTTAATTTTATCGAATAGTGAGCTTCCTTGTTCTTCAGGAATGTCACCACTGATTTCCGCAAATTCACGTAGTAATTGCTTTTGTCTTTCCGTTAATTTTTCTGGCGTTATAACTTTTACTGTTACATATTGATTCCCTGTACCATAGCCATGTACATTTTTGACACCTTTGTCTTTTAGACGGAATTGTGCACCTGACTGTGTTCCCGCAGGAATACGTAGTTTTACTTTTCCATGAACCGTTGGGACTTCTATTTCATCACCAAGAGCTGCTTGTGGGAATGTCAGTTTTAGTTCGTAATAAATGTCATCGCCATCACGTTCAAACTCTTTATGTCCTTGAACGCGGAACATAATATATAAATCCCCCGCCGGGCCGCCATTTATACCTGGCTCACCTTGACCAGACACACGGATTTGCTGACCATCATCTACACCTGCTGGAATATTAACTTTAATTTTCTTACGTTTCTGAACGTTCCCTTCGCCACGACAAGTTGAACATTTTTCTTTAATGATTTTACCTGTACCATGACATGTAGAACAAGTACGACGATTCATCATACGGCCGAAAGGTGTATCTACAGCTTGATTTACTTGACCCGCACCTTTACATGTTGAACATGTTTCAGGTTTAGTACCTGGTTTTGCACCCGAACCGTGGCAAGTATCACATAATTCATCTTTAGGAATTTCGATTTCTGTTTCTTTCCCGAAAATTGCTTCTTCAAATGTAATATTCATACGATATTGAAGGTCGTCACCTTTGCGTGGTGCATTCGGATCCTGACGGCGACCGCCACCACCAAAGAATGAGCTGAAAATATCCTCGAAGCCGCCAAAGCCGCCGCCTCCGAAGCCACCACCAAAGCCTGCATTTGGATCTTCATGGCCAAATTGATCATAGCGTGCTTTTTTCTGATCGTCACTTAAAACTTCATAAGCTTCAGCGATTTCTTTGAATTTTTCATCTGCACCCGGCTCTTTATTAAGGTCAGGATGGTATTGTTTTGATAATTTACGGTATGCTTTTTTAATTTCATCTTTAGAAGCCGATTTCGTTAAACCAAGCACCTCGTAGTAATCGCGTTTCTCCATGATTCACACTCCGCTCTTTTTGCATAAAATCTATTGTATCACGCAGTTAAAAAAACTGCCTCTATTTTATTATTAAATATTCATTAAAAATGTTGCATATATATTTTTTCACATTTCTCATTCATAACCTATGCATCTAGATGATTAAATGTAAGTGGATATATTTAAGATAAAGAGAAAAGCCAAAGCCGCAAGCGGTCTTTGGCTTCTTCACTTAACTGTGTTACTTACTATTATTTATCGTCTTTTACTTCTTCAAAATCAGCGTCTACGATATCATCTTTTTTACCAGCGCCAGCATCTGCACCAGCATCGCCACCTTGAGCTGCTTGAGCAGCTGCTGCAGCTTGTTCATATACTTTCATAACTAATGGCTGTAATACGCCTTCTAGTTTTTCTTTAGCAGATTTAATGCCTTCTAATTCGCCAGCTTCAAGCGCTTTTTTCAGTTCATCACGAGCATCTTCAACAGATTTTTTCTCATCTTCTGTAATTTGTTCGCCTAAGTCAGCAATTGTTTTGTCAACTTGGAACACTAATTGGTCAGCTTCGTTGCGAAGATCTGCTTCTTCTTTGCGTTTAGTATCCGCCTCAGCATTTGCTTCAGCATCTTTTACCATACGCTCGATTTCTTCGTCAGTTAAACCAGAATCAGATTGAATAACAATTGTTTGTTCTTTGTTTGTACCAAGGTCTTTCGCTTTAACAGATACGATACCATTTTTATCAATATCGAATGTTACTTCGATTTGTGGTACACCACGTGGTGCTGGTGGAATATCCGCTAATTGGAAGCGACCTAAAGTTTTATTGTCTGCCGCCATTGAGCGTTCACCTTGTAGTACATGAATATCTACTGCTGGTTGGTTGTCCGCTGCAGTTGAGAATACTTGTGATTTAGATGTTGGAATCGTCGTGTTACGGTCGATTAATTTTGTGAATACGCCACCCATAGTCTCGATACCTAATGAAAGTGGAGTTACGTCAAGTAAAACTACGTCTTTTACATCACCAGTTAAAACGCCACCTTGAACAGCAGCACCCATCGCTACAACTTCGTCAGGGTTTACACCACGGTGTGGCTCTTTATTAGTTTCTTTTCGTACAGCTTCTTGTACTGCTGGAATACGTGTAGAACCACCAACTAAAATTACTTGGTCAATTTCAGATGTTGAAAGGCCTGCATCAGATAATGCTTGACGTACTGGACCTACTGTACGGTTTACTAATGGTAATGTAATTTCGTCAAATTTTGCACGAGTTAAAGCAATTTCTAAGTGCAATGGACCAGCTTCACCAGCAGTAATGAATGGTAAAGAAATTTGAGTAGATGTTACACCTGATAAGTCTTTTTTCGCTTTTTCAGCAGCATCTTTAAGACGTTGCATAGCCATTTTATCTTTAGAAAGGTCAATGCCGTTTTCTTTTTTGAATTCTGCTACAAGATACTCGATGATAGCATCGTCGAAGTCGTCCCCACCTAGTTTGTTATCACCAGCTGTTGCTAATACTTCAAATACACCGTCACCTAATTCAAGAATAGATACGTCAAACGTACCACCACCAAGGTCAAATACTAATACTTTTTGATCTGTATCTTGTTTGTCTAAACCATAAGCAAGTGCAGCAGCTGTTGGTTCGTTGATAATACGCTCTACTTCTAAACCTGCGATTTTACCAGCATCTTTAGTAGCTTGACGTTGAGCGTCGTTGAAGTAAGCAGGTACAGTAATTACTGCTTTTGTTACTTTTTCACCTAAGTAGTCTTCAGCATAGCCTTTTAAGTATTGAAGAATCATTGCAGAAACTTCTTGTGGCGTATATTCTTTATCTTCCACTTTAACTTTTTCAGATGTACCCATTTTAGATTTAATAGAAATAATTGTGTTAGGGTTTGTTACTGATTGACGTTTCGCTACTTCACCAACTTGACGTTCGCCATTTTTAAACGCTACAACAGATGGTGTTGTACGGTTCCCCTCTGGATTTGGAATTACTTTTGGTTCTCCGCCTTCAAGTACAGAAACACAAGAGTTTGTTGTTCCTAAGTCAATACCGATAATTTTGCTCATAAAAATTTCCTCCTATTATTTAAACGCAAATAATGCGTTTTCTAACTAAATGTAATTAATTAAATAGTACTAAGCCTATTCGTTTACAGATACCATTGTTGGGCGTAATACACGATCCTTTAACATATAGCCTTTTTGAAGCTCGCGTAAGACAACACCCGTCTCTTTTTCACTATCTTGCTCCTGCATGACAGCTTGGTGAACATTAGGATCAAATTGCTCACCTTCAGCTTTAATAATTTGTAAGCCTTCCTTCTCAGCAGCTTCTATCAGAGAACGGTACACCATTTCAATACCTTTTACGATGGAAGCAGCTTCTTCAGAAGTCGCTTCAACTTGTAAGGCACGCTCAAAATTATCAATTACTGGCAATAAATCAGACAGTAAGCTTTGCGCGCGATACTTTTCAGCAGCCTCACGATCAAGTTGATTGCGGCGGCGAATATTATCGAAGTCAGCACGTAAGCGTAGATGACGATTTTCCTCGTCGTCTAGCTTTGCTTGTAACTCAGCTAGCTTTGCTTCATACTGTTCTTCGATTGTTAATTCGGCTTTTTGTTCTTCTACTACTTCTGTTTCTTCTACCTCATTTTCAGCTTGTAAATCCTGTACAAGGTCTTTGCTTTCAGTTTTTTCCGTCACTTTTATCCTCCTCATTATCAATCACTACGATTCTTCGTAAAAGCTTGTGTTAAATCCAAGCGCATTACGTCTAGTAAAGCAACAACACGTTTATAATCCATTCGTGTTGGACCAATAATTGCTATAGCCCCTTGCTGATCTTCACCAATAGAATAAGTGGTCGTAATGACACTACAGTTTTCCATTTCTAGTTGTTTATTTTCTGAACCAATACGAATGTGAATGCCCGATTCATTAGGATGGAAGAGTGACTGCACTTGGCTAGTCGTTTCCATTAAGTCCAAAATCATTCGGACTTTATTTAAATCGTGGAATTCAGGTTGGTTGAACATATTTGTTTTACCACCATAGAAAATTTTACTTTCCGAATTATGCATCGTCGCTGTCACGAGAGCGTGAATAAAATCATCCGCTGATTGAACGTGCTGGTGTAATACTGTTAGCACCTCAGCTTCGAGTTTTTTATGAATATCCTCTAATGAAACACCAACTAGTCGTTCATTTAAGATATTAACCATTTTCTCTAAATCAGAAGCGGTAAAATTAGGCGGTAGACTAAACATGCGATTTTCAACATGCCCATTATTCGTTACGATAATCGCTACTGCTGTGTCGCTAGAAAGTGGCACAATTGAAAATCGTTTTACTCGATGTCTTTGAACATCTGGTCCTAAAAGAATCGATGTATACGAGGTCAGTTCTGATAAAATATTGGCTGACTTTCTGATAATATGCTCTACTTCTACTAAGCGATCGTTAAAAATTGATTGGATTTGCTGAATATCCCTTGAATTAATGCCTTGGGGATTCAACAAATGATCTACATAAAATCTATAACCCTTTTCCGAAGGCACTCGACCAGAGGAAGTGTGCGTTTTTTCTAAGAAGCCTAATTCCTCTAAATCCGCCATTTCATTTCGAATTGTGGCTGGACTAAATGTAATCTCTTGCTTTTTGGAGATTTGGCGAGAACCTACCGGCTGTGCAAACATAATAAAGTCGTCTACGATAGCTTGCAATATTTGTAATTGCCGATTTGTTAGCATGATTATCACCTCTGTTAGCACTCAACTAAGAGGAGTGCTAATACTATTATTAAGTTATCAAATCCTACATTTTATGTCAATGATATCGCTCAATCTTCTAGTAAAAATTGTTGAAATACTTCATTACCTACAAAGCGACCTTTTCGCGTGAGTCGAATTCCTTTAGTATCCTGTTCCAAAAGACCTTCTGAAACTAACTTTTCTATGACATTTGAGTAATCTCTATACATTGATTCTTTAAATTTTTCTTCATATATAGAGTGTGTAATTCCTTCTGTTTTACGCAAACCTAAAAACATTTGCTCTTCGCGTTTCTCATTCTCTGTTACAACATGCTCATAGACAATTGGTAGTTCCCCTGCATTTACTGCATCCATATACTTTTTCAATGGTCCATGATTTGAATAACGCTGGCCCGCTAAATACCCATGAGCACCAGCACCAAATCCTGCATATTCATCATTTTCCCAGTATATTTTATTATGTTTAGAACTGAAACCAGATTGAGCAAAGTTACTTATTTCGTATTGTTGAAGTCCATGCGCCTCCATCTGGTTCATTAGCACATCGTACATATCTGCTTCAAGATCTTCAGTTGGTAAATGAAGCTTCCCTTTTGTGTATTGATTATAAAAAATCGTTTTTGGCTCCACTATTAGTGAATAAGCAGAATAATGTGGTATTTCAAGAGCGAACGCTTTTTCTAAGGTGTCCTGCCATTGTGCCATCGTCTGACCCGGCAACCCGTACATTAAATCCAAACTAATATTTCTGAAGCCTACCTTTTTCGCCAAGGCAATTGTTTCATAAACATGATTGTTGCTATGAGTACGACCGATTTTCTTTAACAACTCTTGATCAAAGGATTGTACACCCATACTTAAGCGATTTACACCACCGCTAAACAATGCCTGCATTTTTGCTTCTGAAAGCTCATCCGGATTGGCCTCTGATGTAAATTCTGTCACATTGTCCATCGGAATATACGTACGAATAAGCTCAAGAAGTCTATCTATTTGTTTAGGTGATAGTGCTGTTGGTGTACCGCCACCAAGAAATATCGTTTCGATGTGCTTAAAACTCTCGGGATATTTTTTTGTCGCAAGCTCCATCTCCTTGCCAAGCATTTCTATATATTCATCCACTGGTTGATTTTTAAAATAAAATTTATTGAAATCGCAATAATTACAAATTTGATGACAAAAAGGAATATGAATGTAAACACCTCGTGCCATAGCTATCCCTTCTTTCTCGTTAGTCTTTTCCATTTCCTCATTATAAACAATAGCGGCACGGAACGCCATGAATCAAGTTAGTAAAATAACTAAATCAAAACTATGTTGCGTTAATACCAATTTTTTGAATTTCTACAATATACAACATTTGAACTTGAGACACTTTCTGTATGAACAGCAATTAGAGTATATCGTAAAGAGTTAGCAATACCCGTAGCAAACAAATGAAAGGCATTATAAATTTTAAGCCCATCCATATAATCATTGTTCTAACATGAGAACGATTTTCCTATACTGAATGTGGTTTTGGCTATACGTCCTTTCGCGAGAAGAACTAGAAGGAAAAAGACTCCTTAAACTTCTTAAAAGCAAAAAATAGTATGCTTGAAGGCTCCTCAAGCACACTATTTTCCGCAAAATTCTAAAGCTTGTAACGGCAATATTTCAACCGCTGCTAACCATTAAATTTCTCGCTATTCTCTACAACGTTATATGAAGAAACTAGCGATTCGAAAAGAAGCGTTTATCTAAGCTTTCAATTCATTTCACAAAAAAAAAAACAAAACCAATGCAATAAATGGTTTTGTTTTTTTATCCTTAATAACATATAATCCCTACCAAAATGCCAATTAGTACGAGCAAATAAGGTTGAACTTTCCAACGCATCAAGCACCATAATAAAGCGGCTGCAAGTACTATATCTAGAGCATTTTGAATTGTCTGTGTCACAATCGGATGTATAAAAGCTGCAGCTAGTATTCCAACAACTGCTGCGTTTGCACCAGCCATCGCCCCTCTTAATCCGGCGAAACGATTAAGAGCTAACCAAAAAGGCATTGCCCCTATTATTAACAAAAATGCCGGTAAAAAAATAGCTATCGTAGCGATAATAGCCCCAGGTACTCCAGCAATGACCATGCCTATATAGGAAGCAAAGGTAAATAATGGACCTGGGACTGCCTGTGTCAATCCGTATCCTGCTAAAAAATCTGAAGAACTTATTAACCCACTTTGGACAAACTGTGCCTCTAGTAAAGGCAATACGACATGACCACCACCAAACACTAATGCACCTGATAGATAAAACTTTTCAAGGATTGTAAACCATTCATATTGAATGAGTGAGCTAACAATTGGTAAACCAACAAGAAGTATAACAAAGAGTGCTAAAAAACATTTACCTGTCGTTTTTGAAATAGGTACAACTGTTTCTTCTGGGTTCTCTTTATGATTGATTTTCTTTAAAAATTGATAGCCGAGAAAAGAAGCCACAATAATAGTCGCCACTTGAGCAAGTGGATGGACCCACAAAAGCACTGCCACCAGTGCCAACAAAGCGATTATAAGATGGCGAATACTAAGGATTAATTTTTTTGACATATCAAAAATAGCTTGTGCAACAATCGCAATGGCCACCAATTTTAAACCATGAATCCAACCCATATCCATCTCTGTATGTACAGAGAAATACGCAAATGCTATAAGTAGCAAAACTGACGGCAATGTAAAACCAACAAATGACACTATACTTCCAAATAAACCGCCTCTTAATAAGCCAATCCCCATCCCTACCTGGCTCGATGCTGGCCCAGGTAAAAATTGACTGAGTGCAACAAGCTGACTGTAGTCATGATCAGATAACCATTTACGCTTCTGAACATATTCATTTTGAAAATACCCTAAATGTGCAGTGGGGCCACCAAAAGATGTACAACCTAATGTAAGCGAAACTAAAAAAATCTCCCATAACCTTCGCACTATTTTCAACTACTTTCCATGTCGTCTATATTTATAGTACTAGAGGTAATCAACCGTTTGGTTTAAGATATTGTAAAGTTTTAATATGGGCGTTATGTTTGTTCTTAATCTCCAATCTTGATGGCAGAGCCAAGCTCACTTCCATTTGCAGCTACCGGAATAAGCTCATAGCTCTTTCCCGTTAAATATAATGCATCGAGGCGAACACCCCACTTTGTATACTCTTCATTCAAAGGATATGCTACATTAAATGGCCAAGATTCCCCTGCTGCTGATTGTATTTTAAAATGCAACGCTTCATTTAGTAAGCTTTTCTCTGAATGAAAGTATATCGTTGTTGATATTGGTGTAGAAACAACTTCCTCTATTGTTATTTCCTGACCATCTAAAAGCTTTACTTTTTTCTCAACAGGGAAGACCTTTCTATCTTCTTGTAATTGCTCTTGTGAAGCTTCCACTTGAAATTCCCACGGCGCGTCAATCTTTTTTTCGCCGTTCCAGTCGTTATAACGAATATCTAAGTTTAATATTTTATCATCTGGTAGTTCACTTAATTTCACACTACTATAGATTGTATAGGTTTTATCAGATTGCTGGATAGTCTGTCCTCCATTTCTAACCGTGAACTCTTTTCCATTCACCAAAACCTGTGGAAAGAAAAAGGTCTGGTAGTCGAAATTTAAGCCTTTTACTGGCTTAAAGGTAGCATTCAGTAGTATTTGGTTATCATCAATTATTATTTCATTTAGCGTTAAACGTCCGAGACCATTTTCAGCAGTTTTATCGATCACTGTTTTGTAGGCTTCAAAATTTAAATCCTTTTTAAACAAAAAATAATAAACAATAACACAAGTAGCTACCAATAAAAGCAATACAACAATAAACCATATTTTCCGCCCTCGATTTTCCTTAGGGTCATTCTCGACAAGAAGCATATCATTGGACACCATGTACACCTCATTTTAAGAAAGTATGTCTTCACAAATGCTTTTTATTTATTGTAGTTTTCAATTGGACATTATATAACCTCTAACGATGTCAAGGTTTGGCTGATTTCACTATGTATAATTTTAGTTTTATCCGAACACATTGAGGAATTATCGCGCAACTTTTGAATTTTATCGACTAACTTTCATGTTTTATCTCCCAACTTCTGAATTTTATCGACATCCACCTTCCTAGGAGTAAAAAAAGATTTACACACAAAACTGTGCGTAAATCCTTTATCCCTACTCTTGATGACGAACCTTTTTGGCTTCTTCCATTAAATAATCTACAAATAACTCATCTTTCACTAACCATGCTTGATAATTTCTTTTTAAAAACCATTCTGCTTCATAAAAACTTGTAAAGATTTGATCTAATGGAAGTTTATTTTTTTCAATTACCCAATCAAAATCACTTATTGAATATAGGAGGAAAAATTCTTCCTTAAGGTTTTTATACATTGTCCCAAAAGAAGAGAACCTTAAATTATAGCGATTTCGTTTCGCATCCTCGGGTATTGGTGCTATATGAAATATTTGTGCCACGTACTGCTCATAAGCTTCATCTGTTAAAGAGCAACCCGCTGCTTTTTGATGCCCTCCCCCTCCGAATTCTGCTGCAATTGCCGAAACATCTATGTGGTCATGAATCGTACGAAATGAAATTCTTTTGCCACCCATATTTAATATAGCTATAAAATCGAGGTGTACATTTTCTTTTCCCAATTCATTACCAAGCTCTGAATGATACGATTCTGCATAAACCACACCTGTAAAATAGTCTCCTATCGCTGTTTGCACTAACTCCCTTTTTTTTCGACGGATGTACCGTTCTATCTTCTCCTCTTCCATTGTTAAAACTTTCTTTTCAAATTCATCGAAGTCAAAATGTTCGCTAGACTGTAAACGTTCAAGCATTTTTTCTTCAAATTCTTCGATGGATACTAAAAAAAAGAGTGCATTGAGTCGACGTGCTTGCTGATTATCATTCTTTTCCCATTCCCACGTATCGTACTGTCTCACTAACTCTACAAATTCTGTGATTGAATTTCTTTGTTCTAAAAATCCATGTATAACAAGATACTGATAAAATAACGACGTTGCGGATGTTAAATTGCCCTTTTCATCTTCTATCGATACTTTACCCCATTCATAATCATTTAAATGAAAAGCCGTTTTATGATGATCAAGCAATTGAACTTTGCCCGTTGCGATATAATAGTCGTTTAACCTCCTTTCATTTTCCTCGTTTGGAGATAAATCGGTAATAAATAAAAATGTATCTTGATCGTTATTGTCTAAAAAATACTCAATTTCGCGGTCCAACGCTGAAATTGAATTGTACTTAACCTTCACTTGATTTTGAAAGGCAAGCTTGGCTAAAATCCCACATCCTACTCCATCTAAATCATTATGCGATAGCAATTTATACATTTTTTCACCTCCATATTAGTATGGTTTATCAGTGAAAAAATTATCGGTATTGTACGACGTGTTTATGTGATATGCTTCCATGAAAAACTTATGTACAATCTTTTTTAACTAAAAATAGATTAATAGATATTTATTACCCTTAATAGTTATAAGCATTAAAATATTCACC
>NZ_JAQZSD010000010.1:0-93319 GCF_028674935.1 Lysinibacillus sp. CNPSo 3705
TGTTTATTGTTACAGTATCAACTGAAAGGGGAATTACATGAGAAAAATAGTTAAAAAAATAGCTATCTACTTTATTGCAGTTATACTTATTGGACTAGTGACGATCTTCAGCTTTGATCGCTATCAGCTTAGTAAGGAATCGAAACTTTTAGATACTATCGGAACACTTGTTGAGGTCGATCATCAAAAAATCAATGTTTACACTGAGGGGGATGGTCACGAAACTTATGTGTTTATGGCAGGCTCAGGAGTTGCGGCACCGATTTATGAAATGAAAGGGCTGTACAGTAAATTTTCTCAAGGACATAAGATTGCTGTAATTGAAAGAGCGGGCTATGGGTACAGCGATGTCTCAAAGGACGAACGAGATATTGATACACTATTAGCACAGACGAGAGAAGCGCTCCAAAAAAGTGGAAATAAACCTCCTTATATATTAGTACCGCATTCCATTTCAGGTGTTGAAGCTATTTATTGGGCACAAAAATATCCGGAAGAAATTAAGGGAATTATTGCGCTTGATATAGGTTTGCCAAGTCAATATGTGGAGCATAAAATGGGAGTAATCGATTTATGGACTGTTAAGGGAATGAATTTACTAACGAAATTAGGCGTACATCGATTAACACCTTCGCAAGTATATAATCCAGAAGTAATGAAGCAATCATTTTTATCAGCGGAAGAAAAAGAAATATATAAGGCACAATCCTATAAACAGGTTTTTAATGATGATATGAAAAATGAGCTACTGCACGTGTACGAAAATAGTTTAAAATCAGAGGCGCTACCGAAACCAAAAGACACACCGATATTAATAATTGATGCTATTACTGAACAAAATAAAGATTCAAATTTTACGAAGTACCATAGCCAGAAATATGCGGAATTTGCCGAGCAAATTAACATAGCGGAAGTGAAAGAATTAAGTGGTACTCATAGTATTTATTTATATAAGCCTGATGAGATTTATAATCTTGCGATCGCATTTATGGAGACAAAAGTTGGCAGCAAAGAAAGGTAGAGGTAATGAAAGGATTTAAGATTTTAATAGTAGAAGACGACCAAATGATTGGTGATTTGATGCAAAAAATACTACAACGTGAAGGTTACGACGTTGTATGCAAAACCGATGGACGGGAAATTTTGACTATAATCTATCAAATTGATTTAGTCATAATGGACATTATGCTTCCGGGAGAAGATGGCTACCAGCTGACAAAGAACATTAAAAGCCTAGGCTTAAATATCCCCATTATTTTCCTTTCAGCGCGGAATGATATAGAGAGCAAGCTTCAAGGGTTAACCGTAGGGGAAGACTATATGACAAAACCATTTGATCCGAGAGAGCTCCTTTTAAGAATGCAGAAAATGCTAGAGCAGCAATATGGAACATTCACGCAAATCCAACATCTATTGATTGATATCGAGCATCGTAAATTATATAAAAATAATATACATGATGAAATTTCATTAACAGCAATCGAACGTAAAATCTTCTTTTATTTAGTTGACAACAAGGATACGGTGTTAACGAAGGATCATTTTTTTGACTATTTATGGCCACTTGAAGATCGAAATCAAAATATCATCAATGTTCACATTAAAAAGATCAGAACGAAAATTCATGATTCATCAGGTACCATCCTACAAAATATTTACGGAGAAGGGTATCGATTAAATACCTACATAAAGAAATGACATTAAAAACAAAATATCGATTATTATTATTTACGGCAATAGTTAGTGTCCCAATCGTCTTATTAGGGATCAGTGTGTCGATGTCTATTCTTTACGAATTCACTTTTAAAACTAGAAATAAAGGCACTCCATTCCATGAATCTTTCGCCTATCCAACGATGGTGATTGTATTCTTCCTATCCTTATGTTTGCTAGCATTTTTATTTTCGAAATCGATCAATTCATTGCTGACGAAAATTAATATGCTAAACAAAACGATTCGTGACTTAGCGAGTCATGAAAGTACACCGAGTACATTAGAGGTTGGCAGTGAGGATGAAATAGGAGAGTTAATTCAAGCGGTGAATATACTAATTGAGCGAACTACTTATCGGGAATTAGAGCTTCAACAACAGCAGGAACTACAAAAAGAGCTACTGCAAAAGCTAAGGCACGACATAAATACACCGTTAACGGCGATCCGCTTACAATTATTTTATCTAGAAGAATACTATAAGGAACAACCCAAATTGGTCGAATCCTTGAATGGGCAAATTCAATATATCTCTAGTTTAACGAATGAATTTAATTTGCAGTCCTTAGACACACTAGAAAATTCTTATATCGTAACGGAAGAAGTGCAACTCACAACATTGTTAGAAACGATGATAAAAAAGTGGAGCTATTTGTATAGAATGCACAACATCGAACTAATCTATCATCCAGAAGATAGCCATGTAACATGGACGAGTAATGAACTATGGTTACAACGAATGTTCGATAATGTGTTCCAAAACACTTTAAAACATTCAAAAGCTACAAAGCTCGAGATAACAATAAAAGATAATCAGATTTTCATGATGGATAACGGTATTGGCTTTGAACAAAATCGTGTTAGTAGGGGTCTAGGTTTGAAGATCATTGATGACATCGCTAGAATTCTTCAAGTAAGCTATTCACGCCATTCAAACGAAGAAGGGACATCATTTTGTTTTTCTATTTCAACCTAAAAATAGCGGCTTTTTCACTTGCCGCGTTTTTTTATTACATCGAAAAAAGCTAGGTGTTACTGCACAACAATTGGACAGCTGTCCAATGGTGCCCTGTCAGTGGCAGGACAGATTACTAGTACACCGATAGGAACAACTCCAGAACTGCCAATGGATGTTGGTTTGAGTAAAGATGGACAGCATTTTTACACCCTTAACGGAAATCAGGGAACGGTCTCCGTATTTACGATTCATTATTTTGGATCACAAGGATTAGCTGTTCTTTGATTTTGTTGAGAAGTGGGTGATAAAAATAAAAAGTTGGGCGATAAACCTAAAAATTAGAGCGACAAATCTTAGAATTGTTCCGATAAATCCTAAAATTGTTCCGACAATTCATAAAATCATTCCGATAAATTAATTTAGACCCTATCGAACTAGCTTCGTTCGATAGGGTCTTCCAACAACAATGATTCAATCACATGTTTTAATTGAAAAATAGCAGATTGTTGACTCTCGCTCTTCTTGTACATAAAGACAGTCTCGATCACTTTATTTAACTTCGGCAAATTATAATAGTGAATGTTGGAATAGTTATAAAGGTCAATTAGTTTTGTATTTAACACAGCAATTGTATTGTCTATTTGTAGGAAATCAAGGATACTACTGACCGATTTTATTTCTTTCATCGTAAATGGAACTTGATTCATTTTTAACCACTCTGCCAGCGCCCGTGTATACATACAGCCCCTACTTAACACAAGGAGTGTGACGGGCGAACGTTTCTCAAAATCAATAATATGTGAATCGTTCGAAATGACTTCAAATGTTTCTGATGCAATTATGTCATAATTTACATCAGGGTAGTGTTTAATAGGATTACTCGTCAGTGCACAATCCATTTCGGCATTATGTATTTTTTCATTCAAGGAAGTGCTAGATTCCACAGTGAAATCTACATCTAAAGAAATATTATTTGTCTGCAATGCATTCATAATGGATGCGCCATAAATTTTAATCGTTGTATGGGAAGTGCCAAGGCTAATTTTGGTCTTCGTTTGCGCTAAACCAATGTCTTGTAAAAAGTCATCGTACTCCCGTGTCATAAGCTTTAGAAATTTTAAATATTGTGTCCCCACATTTGTAATCTTCAGCCCCTGCGGTGTACGTTTAAACACCTCCTGACCAATTTCCGCCTCCATTTTCTTTACTTTAGAGGTTAAGGCAGATTGCGTATAATTTGTCATTTCAGCGGATTTACTAAGATTTTGCCTCTCTAAAATTTCAATCTTTAATGCTATTTCTTCTATGTTCATGTTGGAAGTCACACACCTATAAAATTTTTTGATAGCTACTATCATTTTCCTCCATTTTACGCATTCATTGAGGAAGCGTAAACTCAAATACGTAAAGTCAATGAATTAGTGAAACAGCATTGGAGGGAATTTTATGAATACATATTATAAATGGATCATTGTATTAGTAGCTACACTGTCTCAAACTGCGGCAACTTTTGTAACTTACGGCATGGGGCCAATTGCCACATTTTATCAAATTGAATGGGGATTATCCTCGCTTCAAACTGGTTTTATCGTTTCTGCTGTTAATATTGGGCCAATTTTTTCGATGATTTTGTTCGGCTATTTAATGGATAAACGAGGGGAAAAACAAATTATAGGGTGGGGCTCCATTTTACTAGGATTTTCAGCGCTACTTCTTATGTTGGTCAATAATTATGCAGTGTTGTTATTTTTATTATTAATTGTGGGCATATGGTATGGAAGTGCACAAACAGGAGGCAGCACTGCAATTGTGAAATGGTTTCCAGACAAACATCGTGGTCTAGCTATTGGCATTCGACAAACAGGCATTCCAATCGGTGGAGCTTTAGCATCAGCCATTCTCACATATATGTACTATCACCATAGCCTAACATCGGTACATCTTGTGCAAGGCATAGTAGCTATTGCTGGGGGACTGCTTTTTTTACTGATTTATCAGGAGCCTAAAAATCGAGTAGCAGTAGCTGCCACCTCTGTCACTTTTAAAGAAAAGCTCGAAGCTATTAAAAATAATAAAAATTTATATCCAATCTATATTGTTGGAATTGTGATGATGACCTTACAAATGATACTCGTTGCTCATTTTATGAGCTATTTACATGAAGAAGGCGGTTATTCCTTAACAGCGGCGGGGCAATATTTAAGCCTTGTATTAATCGGTGGAATGATTGGAAGGGTAGCCATTGCGTGGATGAGTGATCAATTTTTTGCGCAGAAGCGGGAATTGTTATTAATGATCGTAATGGCTAGTGCAGTCATTCTTATCGTCCTATTGCCACTTATGCTACATGCGAAAATGTTGATGCCCTTAGGTTGTTTCTTATTGGGCTTTGTAGCACTTGGCTGGTATTCATTGTTTATCGCTTGTGTAACAGAGCAATCGAATCCACATTATGTTGGTCTCACTGTAAGTGCAGCCTTGACGTTGAATCAGTTTTTTATTGTAATTGCCCCTTCGTTATTTGGATTCATCGTCACTTTTTTTTCAAGCTATCAATTGGCATTGGACATTGTAGCGATATTTGTTGCTCTCGGTGCAATGAACTTATATAGGGTGACCCAAAATACGAAGATTAGTTCAAAAACGTTGTAGAATTGTAAAAATAATAAACCCAAATTCGGTTCACATTCAGTTCATATATTTGTTGTATCATCCGTTTATAGACAACATCTATAAAAAACTTAGAAAAGTGATTTTCATCTGTTTCAAGAAAAATGAAACGATGGAAATAAGCGAAGGAGGAAATATAATGAGTAGAACGAAAAGCTCGCTAGCGAATAGTGAGTGGGCCATTGAAGCACATGGTCTTATGAAACATTTTGGAGAAAATCGTGCTGTTGATGGTGTCGATCTAAACGTACGTGCTGGCACTATCTATGGTGTACTTGGTCCTAACGGAGCAGGGAAGACTACCACTATCAGAATGCTAGCAACCCTACTACGAGCAGATGCTGGGACGGCGCGAATATTCGGTTATGACATAGTGAAAGAGCCTCACATTGTACGTCAATTAATTGGCGTCACTGGTCAGTATGCTTCGGTTGATGAGTCACTTAGTGCAACGGAAAATTTGATTATCTTCTCTCGTTTGTTAGGATTGGGACGTAAAGAGGCCCGGAATAAAGCAGCTGAATTACTGGAAGAGTTCGGTTTATCAGAAGCCGCTAAACGTCCATTGAAAAATTTCTCTGGCGGTATGCGCCGTCGCTTGGACTTGGCTGCTAGTTTGATCGCACAGCCACCATTGATTTTCTTAGATGAGCCGACTACAGGCTTAGACCCACGAACACGTAATCAAATGTGGGATACGATCCGCCGTTTAGTAGATACAGGTTCAACCGTCCTATTAACGACACAGTATTTGCAAGAGGTTGATGAACTGGCAGATCGACTTGCCGTTATTGATCATGGCCGGGTTGTTGCGGAGGGAACAGTCGATGAGCTAAAAGCATCTGTAGGTACATCATCTTTACATTTGAATATTCGAAATCATCAGGAAACCATAGTTGCCTGTGAAACCATCGAACAAATACTCAAAGTAAAAACAACAGTTACACAGGACATTGGGAAGATTACGGCCCCGATGGCAAATGTTGACGCTGTTACTGATTTACTAATCGCACTTCGTCAAAAAGGAATTCAGCTTGACGAGTTTAGTGTACAAAAACCGACCTTAGATGAAGTGTTTTTGACCATTACTGGTGAAAATGTTCCCCAAGAAATCAAAGGCTCTGAGCAAGTAGAGGGGGAAAGAGTATGAAAAGTCAATTGCTAAAGAAGCCGAGCTTCAATCAATCTTTAAAAAATTCGTTAACGATGGCCTATCGAGGCGTATTAAAAATTCGACGTACACCAGAGCAATTATTTGATGTAACGCTTCAACCGATTATTTTCACCCTCATGTTCACCTATATTTTTGGGGGAGCCATTTCGGGCAATGTGCAAAACTATTTGCCAGTCATCATTCCAGGAATTCTCGTGCAAACGGTCATCACTACCTCAATCGTTACAGGAGTCCAATTGCGGGAAGATATGGATAAAGGGGTGTTTGATCGATTTAAATCATTACCTATTGCACGTATTGCGCCACTGGCAGGGGCCCTATTGGCAGATACGATTCGTTATACAATTGCAACTGTCCTTACTTTTACTATGGGATATATCATGGGGTATCGACCAGAAGGGGGATTGGGTCACGTTGTACTTGCGGGACTTTTAGTTATTGTCTGTGCCTGGGCTATTAGCTGGATCTTTGCCTTCTTTGGTGTCATTGCACGTACAGCTTCGAGTGTACAAGGAATTTCCATGCTAGTGCTATTTCCACTGACATTTCTTTCTAATGCTTTTGTTCCGGCAGAGACTTTGCCAAATTTCCTACAGTGGTTTGTGAAAATTAATCCGATTTCACATCTCGTCACAGCCGTCAGAGAACTTACAAATTCGGGAGCTATAGGCTGGGATTTGTCAGCTTCACTTATTGGTGCTGCAATTGTTGTCATCATTTTTGCGCCACTAACCGTTCGTGCTTATATGCGTAGAACATAAGAAATGTCCTTAAAGAGTGTGTTTTCAATTGTAAAAACACGCTTTTTATTTTGGGTTAATTCGGAAAAGCGTAGCAAACAAAGAATTAAAATTGCAACTGTTATTTATTCCTATTATAGGATAAAGTTATAGAAAAATCCGGTTTCAGCAAATGGAGGAATGCGATGATGGATCAAGAAAAAAGCTCGATTTGGATTGATGCAAGTATTGCAACAGTTTGGCGGGCTGTCACAGAGGAACAGCTGCTGACGCAATGGTACGCTCCTGATTCAACTTGGGAAATCCCCAAATTAGCGGTAGGAGAAGAGATAATATTCACGATTATGCCGAATGAACAAAATCAGCTTGCTGAAAAATTACCGATGGTGTTAACGATTAAACGTGTAACGCCAAATCGAGAGTTTTCGTTTTACTTAGGTATAGAAGAAACGCTGATCGCTATTGTCTTAGAGGAAGAAAAAAATGGTACCACGGTCACTTTTAATACGAAGGGCTACGAGGCTTCTCTCGCTAACTTACAAGCTTTAGTGGAGGGAAATGATAACTTTTAACATATAAGTTTCATGGAGAAATTTGATTTTTCCATGAAACTTTTTCATTGTTCATCAGTCTAACTGTAAATGTTTTTGTAAAAGTAAAGGGGGCGAGCAAATGTTAAAAGAACAAAAGGACGCTCACTTATCTAGAGCCATGACAGTGTACGGGGATTATTTATTACGTGTATGCTTTACATATGTTAAAGATTGGACAGTGGCTGAAGATTTGGTACAAGACACATTTGTTAAATACTATGAAAAAATGGAGCAATTTCGTGAAGAAGCTTCCATCAAGACATATTTATATCGAATTGCGATTAACAATTGTCACAGTTATCTTTCAAGCTGGCGTTATAAAAAAATACAAGTCATTGATTATTGGAGCAAATTCAAGAGCCTTTCCAATAATCCTGAAAAGGAAGTATTGATGGGAGAGACAGATGCATTGCTAGTGGCATCGATTGAGAAACTTCCGACGAAATACAAAGATGTACTACTACTATTTCACTTTGCAGAGTTTTCCTTAAAAGACGTTGCAGAATTGCTAAAGCTACCAGAAAATACGGTCAAAACACGATTAAGGCGAGCGCGTCAAATGGTGGGCATCACGCTATTGGAGGAGGGGTTCGAATATGGATCGGATTCGTAATGCCATCAACGAAATGTATAAGGAAGGTAACTTCTCGTATGAAAATCATGAAAAAACATTTCAAAAAATCAATCAAAAAACGAAGAAACGAACACCGTTAATGCCAATTATCGTAACAGCAGTCGTATCAGCATGTCTGATCATTGGCTTAAAGATGATGCTTTTCCAACATGATATCCAATCCACGACGTCGGCAATTATCGATTCACATCTTTATCCAGAAAAGTCTGGAAAGGTGAAAGACTATAGCGCCTTATCACGACCATGGATGGTAGTAGGGTTAGTTAGTACCGTCTTCCTGTTTATTTTTACATTATTTGCTCTCGTTAAAAAATGGTTTTGGCGAGCACTACTAAGTATCATCATAATAATTGCTATTTTGGGGAATATGTCTGAACGAATTGGCTATCGCGTTTACGTACAAAATGAAGCAGAAATTCGAAATACTGTAAAACTTGGACCTTTTCATCCGGATACTGTTAAAATGAATGGTACAATAACGATACAACAGTATAGAATGGGTTATTTTTCAGAGAATCGCTTTCAAGGTATAGCAATTTTCAAGCATGATGGTAAAGGCTATGCATTGGATCAATATATACAGAGCGAAGAAGATACTATGAATTCTATTTATTTGAAAGACATTCACTATCTTGTTATTCCATTACTTAACGATCATAACATTGAAAAAGTAATAATAGACACTGGGACCGAGCGTATTGAGAAAGCAGTTGATTCCAATGATGCGCAATTAATATCAGTGCCTTTAAATTCAGAAATAGCTACTTCTCAATTGGTGATACATGCATTGGATCATGAAGGAAATACTTCTATTCTTTATAATGATTCACGTATTTTCACCTATTAACAGCTACCCCGTATGAATATGATGTTTTCATACGGGGTTTTTGAGATCCATGGAAGGGGTGCACACTACGTCTTAGGTCTTAGAAGATTTTAAAGCGGAGGGTCGTTTTTATAAATGAAAATTCCTATATAATGAATTTATTGGAATATTATATAGCGGGAGGAAATTACATTGAAAAAATTTATGGGACTTGGTTTGGTAATAGGCGCCTCATTAATTGCGCTAGCGGGGTGCAACTCAGTCGTACCAGGTAAAACCAAAGATGAAACGATCTTAGTTGAAAAGGATAAAGCAGAAAAGTTAGATGTAGAATTAGAGCTTGGAATTGGAGAAATAACAGTAGAAAAAGGTGCTAAGGATTGGATTGAAGGTACTGCTCAATACAATGTTGATAAATTGGCTCCAAAAGTAAAATATGACCTACGCGGCAAGACAGGAAAAATATCGATTGATCATAAAGGCTCGACTAACGTGCGTTTAGGGAAAATAAAAAATATATGGGATATTAAACTAAATGAAGATATTCCAATGGATCTCTCAATCGAAACGGGAGCATCGGATGCAGAAATAAATCTACAAGGGTTGCAGCTTGAAAAATTAGATATTAACACGGGTGTTGGCGATCTTAAAGTAAATTTAGGTGGCGATTGGAAAAAAAGCTTCGAAACGAATATTGAAACAGGTGTTGGGAGCACTACTGTCACTTTACCGTCAAAGGTAGGGGTAAAGCTTACGACAGAAAAAGGCATCGGCACATCAAATATTGAAGGCCTCATTTCTAAAGGAGAAGGGGTTTATGTAAATGAAGCATATGACAAATCAGATGTAAAAATAGAAGTCAATTCAGAAATCGGATTAGGCGACATTACGTTCAAATTGGATAAATAAAGAAAAGTTTAGTAGGCTACTTTAAGTGAAGTAGTCTACTTTTTTTGTAGAAACATAGGTGACGGATAGATGACAAAAGTAATGGATAGAACGGTAGTGTACGATGGAAGGATCAAAGTCGTGGATGGAAGAGCCAAAATCAGGATAGAAGAGCTGAAGTCATGGATAGAACAATCAGAATCGTGGATAGAAGAGCCAAAATCGTGGATAGAACAACTAGAATCGTGGATGGAAGAATCAAAGTCATAGATAGAAGAGTAAAAGTCGTAAATAGAAGAGCCAAAATCAGGATAGAAGAGCTGAAGTCATGGATAGAACAATCAGAATTGTGGATAGAAGAGCGAAAATCGTGGATAGAACAACTAGAATCGTGGATAGAAGAATCAAAGTCGTGGATAGAAGAGTTAGAATCGTGGATGGAAGAATCAAAGTCATAGATAGAAGAGTAAAAGTCGTAAATAGAAGAGCCAAAACCAGCGATGTTCCGTTTTCTATCAGCGATTATGGCTTTCTTATCAGCGATGTTCCGCGTTCAATCAGCGATTATAGCTCTTTTATCAGCGATGTTCCGCGTTCAATCAGCGATTATGGATCTCTTATCAGCGATGTTCCGCGTTCTATCAGCGATTATGGCTCTCTTATCAGCGATGTTCGGCGTTCAATCAGCGATTATGGCTCTTTTATCAATAATGTTCAATTTTCTATCAGCGGTTCTCGCTCTCTTGGATAGAAGATTTATAAAAAGATTTTTTCAAAGTGAAACCTTTTGATTGAGTTAATTACTCTAAGTATTGAAAGGAGGAAACAGCATGGAACATGACTTATCGATCGTTAAACAGGCTATAACAGGAAATAAGGAAGCGTTTGAGCAGCTACTTATTTTAGAGGAAGAAAAATTATTTTATACCGCGCTTTCTTATGTTGGCCAAAAAGAGGATGCATTGGACGCTATTCAAGAAGCAGCATGTAAAGCTTATCTAACCGTGCATCAACTAAAGCATCCGGAATTTTTCTCCACATGGCTGTTTCGGATTTTAATACATGAATGTTATCGTTTGCTAAAAAAAGGGCAGAAAATCATTCCTTATGAAGAAAGTGAATTATTACATCGTTTACAGGAGCAAGAAAATGTTATGGCGAATCCAATTGATTTATCGGATGCTATACAGCTTTTGAATCATTCTCAGCAAATGGCCATCATTTTATTTTATTATCATGATTTGCCGATTAAAGAAATTTCAGAGGTAATGGAAAAGCCAGTTAGCACTATTAAAACGTATTTGCATCGTGGAAAAAAACAATTAAAACGAGAATTAGAAAGGAGTGCAACGTTTAATGAAAAAGCCATTTAATGAAAAAAGTACCCTTCCGGAATTCCCAAGAGATGAGGTACGAGCAGCGATTGCCAATGGCATAAAACAAGCAGAGGAGCAAAAAAATATGACTCAAACACCTGTACAAATTAAAAGAAAAAGTAAACGTAAACCATTATTGTATGTAGCAAGTGCGGCAGCCGCATTTAGTATTATGGTAGGTTCTGCCGCGTATGTATCACCAACTTTCGCGAGCACATTATCACAGCTACCAATTGTCGGGTCGGTATTCAGTAACTCAGGCTTACCTGGGCTTAAACAAGCTAGTGAACAAGGATTAACAAGCACTATTGGAGAAAATCATACTATTAATGGTATTTCTGTAACGATAGACGAAGTTCTTTATGATGATTCTAATATTACAGTAGGATTTACAGCTAATTCTGAAAAGGCATTAAGTAAGGATTACTTTGGGGCAGGACTAAACTTTACTATTAATGGTAAAAACCCAGAAGTGGCATCTGGAACCTTTTATGAAAAGGTAATAAGTCCAACGGTTCATACAGGTCTTGCAAGATTTGCTGTGATGGGAAAGATGCCAGATTCCTTTGAAATGGGCTTAATGTTAGAAGGGAAAGAAGGGGAGAAATGGGAATTTACAGTTCCTGTTGAAAAGATTAAGAATATTATTGATGTACCAGTTAATCATCAGCAACAAGCAGAGGGCATTCAGCTGGATGTTTCCAAAATTTCATTAAGCCCATCAGGTATAGCACTTGACTATAAAGCGTCTGAAAAGGGGACAATTGATAATTCACAAGTAGGTGCATCGTTTATAGAATTCCGTATTACCGATCAGAATGGCAAGGAGATTACTTCGCATTCTGGTGGAGGAGAAGGTCATTTCGAAAATGGTGTATGGAACTTTAGCAGTATAAAGTCCTTTGACCCGATTTCAAACGATGTTCAAAAATTAACGATTACTCCATATTTAATGCTCCCTTCAGACGGGGGCGGTGTACAAATGGATAAGGATGGCATAGAAACAAAAATACCATTCGATAAGTCATCACTAAAAGAAGTGAAGTTCCAACCATTCACAGTCGAAGTACCTAAGCAAACTAAATAAACACTAAAGGCGTCAAATACAACCTTTGTATTTGGCGCTTATTTTATGTTAGTTTATAGAAAGCAACTGAATGAAGGAGCGAACGGATTGAAGATTTATACATATAAACAACCAGCGGCCATTGAGTCAACAGAATCAGTAGCCATTTTAAATGAAGCGGGGGAAGTATCGACGACTGTTCAACGTGTTTATTCGAATGGACTGAAAAAGGCATTTGACCGCACGATGGACTATCGCTATTTTGTACGTTTTGATGTTAGTGATGTCACTGGTCAGCCTCTTTTCACATGTAAGAAAGTGTCGCGTCGTGGTCGAGTGCATTTTATAGGGGAGGATTTCGTCACAGGCAAAGAGTATATGATTGCCTATGATGGCTGGCAAATTATGATCCCTGATTTAATCATCACAGACGGCGTCCAAACTATAAAACTCAACAAGGAAATGGAGGACTGGTCCGTATTTTCTCTTGATGATCAACCAATTGCACGCTGGCAGGCTGTCTTTTGCGAGACTCATTTTGAGATTACGCTGCAAATTGTAGACAACAGCCCGATACAGCATGAAGCATTTTTTATTGCAATCGGACAGGCAGTGCTGTTTGTAGGAGCGTAAGATGTCGATAAATTTGAAAAAATGTCCGATAAAATGAAAAAGTTGGGCGATAAAATGAAAAAATTAAGCGATAAAACGATAAAATAGCTCGATAAATGAAAACAGCCCCTCTGCTACTTAAGAGGGGCTACTTTCATTTAAATATCTAGCATTTCATTCGCTAATTTTCTACGACTTATCCAGTAACCTTGTAGTGTAAAGACAATAAGTGTCGCGCCTAAAAAGACGATACTCGTAACACCTAATGTAACGAAGTCATAAGTTCCTCCGTCAATCGTGAACAGTAATTTTGTAACTAGAAGTCCGAGAAATGTCCCAACAGCCAGTCCATAAAGAACAAAGGATAACACTTGCGTCAAAATCAGCTTAATTAATCCTCGCGGTGAAAGACCTATAAGCCGCTGAATTGCATAATCGGCACGTTTTGAGTAAATGGAGTGAAGCAGTGTTTGCAATACGCCGAGACAAGTTGCGGAAATTAGGATAACAAAGACTCCAACAAAAAGGCTCCAGCGCTGGAAGGTCATTTCATCGTATTGCTTGATAAATGTCTCTTTATCAGTAATTTTTAAAGCTGGCCAACGTTCTTGTAAGTATGAGAGATCGGCTAATGCCTGCTCTGTATTATCTGCTTCCACCATTATGTTTGTAATGATAGTTGAATCAGAAGATACTATAAAAGAGGACCAATCCACAAATAAATCTATATATTTATTATAAGAATCAAGCGCTACATCAATTACTAGTAATTCACCAATTGGCAGATTTTGTTGAAGTGTTTCATCAAACGTCCCTGCCATTATACGATCACCAACTGCTAATTGATGTTTTCTAGCAAATCTTTCTGTAATGATCACTCCATTTTTCAAATCTCCTTTAACAGCATCAAGCTTTTTTAATTGGACGTATTTTTCAACATCAATGGCCTCGAAGTTACTACCTTCTTCCCAGCCATTTTCGCCTTCAATCGTGATCCAAGGTGCTTCACTTCGTGCATAGGCATAGGCTACACTCGGCAATGCCTCAATTTCTGTTATTAGATCCGGTGTAATGGTTGGGTCATTTAATTCATTATCAATTTTAATCGATGTTTCATATTGAGAGTTAATATACTCATAGGAGCTTTGCTGAACTGATTTAAATAAAGAGCTGCCGAAAATTAAAATGACCATTAAGCCGATAATGCTAAGTATAATCGGCATATTTCTTCGTACTTGTGGCATAAGCTGCTGACACGCTAAGTATGCTTCTTTGCCGAGCACAGTACGAATAGGCTTCAATGAAAATTTAAATAATGCTGTAAAGAGGTATGGTATCAGATAAAGGAAGATTCCACTGACGAGTAATGTGCCTATTAAAATCATAAGTGCACCTTGTCCACTATTTTTTCCGACTTTATAAGCATTTAAAAACAAGAATAGGGACATGAACGCAACGCCACTCACAATAATCGTTTTCCATTTTGTCCATCGTAAACTTAAATTTTCATTCTCTGTTGCGATTTGTAAAGGTAATAGACTTGAGCTTTTATGAACTTGCCACTGTGTGATTAGCTGGAGCAATAAAAAACTTACAATAGCAATCGCCAATACAAAGATCATCGGTAAATCAGTTTTTGCATCTGGCATTTTCATCAAACTAATGAGCTGTGGTAACCAACTTTTTATTATCAATAAACTGACCGCTGTCCCAAGCAATACGCCTACGCCAATGATTGTAGATAATTGCAATTGTACAATGCGTCCTACTTGCTTGTTAGAGGCGCCAAGTGCACGAAATACCATAAGCTGTTCTTTAATTTTGTAAAATAATAGCTGGAACGTTGATAGCAGTAAAACATTTGAAATAAGTAATATAAAGAATGAAAGTACAACCATAAAAATGATTAATGCTTGTAAATTTCTCTTAAATTCATCATAGTCACTCATGACATCTACACGTAATGTTTCATCAAGTTGTTTCAAATCTGTACCAACTGAGGTAGCCATATTATCTTCCGTTTTAATGAGTGCAAACATACCGGCCGTTTGTGCATTACTATTATTCATCCAAGTTTTCAACTCATCATTTTGCATAAGGATAAAATTAGGACTATCTGTGCCTTTAAGGGGTGAAAGGATTTCTTGTATCGTAAAGCTACCTGTATTTGCTTCAACAGAATCTCCAATCGTTTTATTGAAAGTAACGTTTAGCGTATCGCCGACCTCTTTGTGGAAAAGACGTGCCACATTTTCAGTAATCACAACTTCGTTCGGGCCAAGATCGACATTAAAATGATAGCGGCTTTTCACTAAGTCGTCGTTTTCCACACCAACTGTATAAAATGATGTATTTTTCTCATTTTCAACATTAGTTTGAGCTAGTGATACACTCGAAACTTTTGTAACACCAGGTATTGCTTCGAAATTTTCGATTTGCTGTGAAGATAACAGCCTATTTTGATCGGGGTTATAGCCGACCATTAAATCCATTTCGCCATATAATGCTTGTATGTCTTCTTTCATTTGACTATGGGCATTCCATATGTAAACACTCATTGTCATGACAAGGCAAATGGAAATGGTAATAATACTAATACTCGTTAATACATTGGCCCATGCTGCACGAAATAGCTTCAGAGCAATGGTACACATCGTAAACATTACACATCACCTCTAGTAATCAGCTTGAATTTCGCTAAAATACAATCTAAATCCTCCGCTGTTTGCGTATTTTGATAGGAATCCACAATGGCACCATCATGGAAAAATAATACACGATTTGCATAAGTCGCAACATAAGGGTCATGTGTCACGAGTAACATGGTTTGATTCATAGTTTTTTGCAAGTCTACTAACAGCCCTAAAATTTCATCAGTCGTATTCACATCCAATGCACCAGTCGGCTCATCTGCCAGCAATATTGGTGGGTTTGCGATAATAGCGCGGGCTATGGCCACACGTTGCTTTTGACCACCAGAAAGCTCATTTGGTCGATGCTTTGCCCAGGCAGCAATATTTAGCTTTTCCATCATTTGCTGTACGCGTCCTTTAATGTCTTTACTTGGTACATCATTGAGGATAAGAGGGAGCGCAATATTATCTTCAACTGATAAATCCTTCAACAGATGGAATGATTGGAAGATAAAGCCGATATTCTCTTTGCGGAATTTCGATGCTTTTGGCTCTTGATAAATATCATGTGCTTCCTTTCCAAATAAGAATAACGCTCCTTCAGTCGGTTCATCGATGGCGCTAATCATATTGAGCAGTGTACTTTTACCAGAACCGCTCGTTCCCATAATGGCCACCATTTCACCTTGATAAACCGTACAATGGATATTTTTCAAAGCTTTGACCGTATGATGCTTTTGTTGAAAGATTTTTGACATCCCTTCGATGCGTAACACTTCTGTTAAACGTCCTTCGGGGATCGGAATCGCATTAATAACTCCTTTCAACGGATTGAACCCATTCATCTATATATGCCCCCTTTAATTGTTGTCGTAAAGCTTGTAAGCCTCGGCGAATATGCGTTTTCACAGTGCCCTCAGGATATTGTAAAATCGCTGCAATATCTTTTACCGAGTAGTCTTGATAAAAACGTAATAGTAAAACCGTTTTGTATTTTTCCTCTAGCTCGCAGAGAGAATGCCATAGATCAAGTTCTTCTTCGATATATGTAGGTGAAGTACTATTGAGATCTTCTAATGTATGTGGTTCAACAAGCTGTACCGAGTTTTTCTTGGCAAGATAGGTTTTACAGCAATTTATAATAATGCGCGTTAACCAGGTAGAAAAATATTGAGGGTCGTTTAATTTAGGTAAGCCCTCATATGCACGGATAATTGTCTGTTGAAAAACTTCTACGGCGTCATTTTCATTTTGGACATAAACATAAGCCATTCGATATAACTTATGTTGCTCCTGCTCAATAAGCTGATAAAAAGCTTGCTCATCTCCGTTTTGTGCTAACTGTACTAATGATTCTTGCTTTGTAGTAATGAAAAACGCCTCCTTCCGACTATTAGACTTGGCAAACGATCATTTCGATTCAACTTTTTTTATTTTATAGGAATTTAATGGTCCATTTCCGAAAACAGGATATTACTTTTGTTAAAGACTATACAATGCATATCAGTTGATCTTCGTTCCGACTTGGCTCCTCCTTGGGGATTAGCGATAGGGGAACGAAGGCTAAACCTGTGATAACGCTTTAGTGACCAACATCGTGTTAGCCCAAGACCCTGGAGCGAAGCGGATGTTTTCGGTGCAAAAGGTGTAGTGCTAACGTAGCAGCAGCAATAAAGTTTTATCAGAGCGAAAGCGCTCAGTAGGAACGGAAATCAACCCTATGTTATGGTATTGTTCCGATTAAATGGGTAAAGTCCAATTTATGGTTAAAAATTAATTTATTGCTATAATACCATTAATAGAGTAGTGGTTATGGAGGATTATAGAAAGGAAACTAAAATAACCAATAAGCTTGTTTGAAGGAGGATATAAAGATGAAGAAAAAGCCTATTTATGTGGAGGTGGATATACGAGCACCCATCAATGAGGCTTGGAATTATAGCCAAAACCCTAAGCTGCATGAGCAATGGGATTTACGTTTTACTGCTATTACATATATCGATAAAAAATCTCCTGAAGAAGCTCAGCGCTTTACCTATGAAACGAAGGTGATGCCGGGCATATCAGTTAGTGGCTGGGGTGAGAGTAAAGGAGAGCATCATAAAAAAGATGGCACGAAAACATCCTCGTTACATTTTGGCACACCCCAAAAAATATCTCCAATTGCAGAGGGGAAAGGTTACTGGAAATACATTCCTAACGGCAAGGGGCTCACATTTTTAACTCAGTATGATTATGATGTTCGCTACGGGAAACTAGGGAAATTATTTGATGCTGTGTTTCGTCCCGTAATGGGCTGGGCTACAGCTCTTAGTTTCGATGTTTTAAAAAGATGGCTTGAAAAAGGAGAAAATCCTTTTTCTCAGTATCGTCGCTTCTTATTAACAATGCTTATTAGTGTGCTTTTTTGTTTTGTGTGGTTGTACCACGGTCTTGTACCGAAAATTATCGTACAACATCCTACTGAGGTGATGATGATTGAGGAATTATTAGGCGGGGATTATAGTCAGTTGAATGGATCGGGCGTAGAGCCGAGCGGATCTGTTGTAGCGAACAAATCTACAACAATGCAAAAACTTGCAGAGTCACCTAAGAGTAACACTAGCCAAATCGTAAACTGGATTGGCCTTGCAGAGATCATCTTTGCACTTTGTTGGTTATTGCCTAGAGGAAAGCGTTTATTGTTTGGCGTGCAAATATTGCTATTTCCAATTTTAACATTGGGTGCCGTTCTAGCGGATAAAACGATTGCATTTGCTCCATTTAATCCTGTAACACTTAATGTAGCATTGTGGGTATTGTCTATTATCGGGTTGATTTTAAGTAAAGATATGCCGAGTGCCAAAAGCTGTAAACGAAAGCGAGGAGGAACAGCATGACGATTTATCAAACTTTATTAGGTGAGGGCTTTTCTAGACTCCATCCAATGCTACAGAAGCGTTATATGTTACCTGTAGATCAGCCTTTTTATGCTACTGGTGTGATGCATAAAATTGAATCTGGTGCAAAGTGGCTGCGTCCTTTTTATGCGATAGCTACCAAAACTAGATTCCTATTTCCTGAATCAGGCGACGATGTTCCGTTCTCAATTTGTAATACTTGTCGTGTATTACCAAATGGGGAACTCGAGGTGTTATGGGAGCGTACTTTCCATTTTTCAAACAGCACTAGACATTTTGATGCGAGAATGACGATTGATCCAATCCGAAAAATAGTCAAGGATTACTTAGGATCACCAGCTCTTTTTTATTCAGATTTGCATTTTGCGGTGACAGGTGAGGGGAAATTGGTTATTCGCTCCGGAGTCCAACGATTTGTCGTTTCTAAAATAGAATGTTCAATACCCAAAATATTAGAGGGGCGTGTTATCGTCGAGGAAGGATTTGATGACAAAAGGAATGTGTTTACCATTCATGTGTCCATTCATAATCCAATAATAGGGAGGCTGATGATGTATGCTGGTGAATTTACGCAACAATCTATGTAGTCCTGTCCTACTATTAGGGCTTATGCTGTCGGTCGTTTGTTATTTGTTTAGCCCGCAGCCTGAATATATGTTGCTACTCACAGTTGCACAGCTGATCTTTGTTCCAGCGATGGTGAAAATGATCATTTCCTTTAACAAAGCCGGCGACGCTATTATTGTTGCGATGATGTTTGCTATTACGTTGTTACATTGGTCTGAAGGTTGGATAGCGATCGTTCTCGTACTTATTTATGTTTTTTATACGGCGTTTCTAGCTATACAAGGTATGAAGCGATTTTTACAGCGAGGCTTTACAAACATAGCGGAGATATCAATTGACGTGGGGCTTATTTATATATGGATTGGTGGACTATGGTTTTTTGCTTTTATCGCAAACATCGATACAGGTTTTTCATCGTTAATAACGTGGTTAACAGCCATCCATTTTCATTATTCAGCTTGTTTATTAGCTATTTCTATAGGTCTTTTTGGGCGAATACATAAGAGTAGATGGTACAATGCAGTCGTTGTTATATTATTGACAGGCCCACTTCTTGTAGCAATTGGTATAACGTTCTCTACAATAATTGAAATTATTTCAGTGATTCTTTATATCGCTGCGATTTATAGTTTATTTTTCCTTGCTTTCAAAACGAAACTTCCTCGTGGACAAGGTTTACTGTTACGCATTTCCTACGGGGCACTATGTATCACGATAATATGGTCATTTATGTATGCATTTGGCTATGTAGGGATACCAGAAATGCTCACATTTCATGGATTTATGAATGGTATTTTCTTCGGTAGTGTAGGGGTGCTAGCTTGGGCTATAGCTATTCCCGAAACTAAATTTCAACCATTCCATTTTCCAGTAAGCCAAATTAGGGGGAAATTGCGAGAACGAAAAGACCCGCACCCAGGTTTAGTCGATGCGCTAAGTGACTTTGTGGATACGACAAAGCTACCACACATCATTCCACATTTTTATGAAGAAACAAATCAGTATCGTTTAATGGCATCTATAAAGTGGAAAACCTGGTTTAAACCGTTTGCTTTAATTTATCAAAGCTTAAGTCGCTTCATGCAACAGCTGAATTTACCCTTCTCCAGTAAGCAAATTGAGATGACAGGAAAGGTTGTTAAAGTAGATGAGCTGCACGATGGACGTCCAGCTCCACGCGCATGGATTCGTAAAATAGAAAAACAAACAACCTTTGTCGCAATCTATTCAAAACATACAACAGGACAAACCACCTATATGAATATTGCACTTCCACTGCCTTTTTCAACAATGATAGGGGTGTTATATGTATATGAAGATAATGGTGCTTTATATTTAACGAGTAATCACGATGGAGATGCTGGGATTTATTTAGCTATTAACCGTTTTTTATTTCAACTACCTTTACAGGAGCATTTTAAGATAAAGGCACAAGATGAAACAACGCTAACGGCTGTGCACAAGATGCGTATTTTCGGTCTACCTTTTTTAGAAATTAACTATCAAATAACAAGAAAATAGATTTTTATTGAAGGAATCTGCCTATCTTTGCTAGAAGGTCATATAGATATAATTATAAAGGGGTGATTCGTTGCGATTAACGAAAGGGATTTCAGGTTTTGATGCAGACCATCTTATTGAACAGGATATGCGATCTTTCCAGTCGATGGTTTATCATTTAGTTACAAGTGAACAACGAGCAAAAGCTTTACAGTTTATTGATCATCCTCATGTTGTTTATATGCAAGCGGTAATTCAACTGGGAGATGAGCGTTTGACGATAATTCATCATAGGCTAATGCCTTATATTGCATTTGCTAAATTTGATGAAGAGCTAAGCTTTCAATTTTTAACAAAAGCTGAATTACACAAATATTTTCCGATGCGTAAATGCCTTACTGCTGATACACTAAACACATTGTTGATGCAGGATAAGGAGTTGCACAGTTTATCGGAGGTGGAATGGAAATACATTTCACACTTTGATAGTAAAACAATCGGAGATGTTATGTTTAATTATTGGGATTAATATTTAAATAGAAGGAACAGTCTACTTTTGAGGCTGTTCCTTTTGTGTGTCAAAAGTCCTGTTGTGTAGATTTTTAGATAGTCTATATGTCTGAAAATTATGGGAATTATTATCCGCTGAAAATTACATGAAATTCAACTAGTTATTTCATTTAATCTAGGTAAAATTCCAAATCAATCCAAACCTGGATCAAGAGTGTTAAATTACTAATGGTGTGCAAATTATAACAATGCACATTAGATTGCATTTGGAAAGTAAGGAGAATTTGAAATGAATTTTAAGTCAATTAGTAAAAGAATCGTTTTTTCCTTCAGCATTGTAGTAGCGGTAGTAATTTTATACATTGGTTACAATTTTTACGCAGTCCACCAAAGCAACAGCGCAACAGAACGAATTATTGATGAAGAAATGCAATTACTAATTACAGATTATGAGGAAGCTCAGACGATAGGGCTAAGAATTGCCGCAGCTAGAGGCTATATACTTTCTGGTGATGAAAAGTATAAGAAAATTTTTGAAGATAATGTGAAGCGTGCGGATGAGAATGAGAAGCAACGTTTAGTAATATCAGAGACAGGTGATTTCAACGAATTTGCGGAAATGGCTAAAGAATGGAGCCGTTATGTTGAAAAAGAAGTATTTACTGTTTATGATCAAGGCCAAATTGAACAAGCGACGAAAAATTTAGCAACTATGAGTAATAAGGCAACGGAAATACGGGAAGGCTTTGAGGGGTTAGCAGAGCATCGTAAGCAATCGATTAATGCGACTGGTGCAGACATTGTCAGTGCAGGTGAGACTAAGCAGCTTACAGGTATAATCGTCGGTATTGTCATTGTTATCGTATCCATGGTGATTGCATTATTAAGTGCTCGAATCATTTCTAGACCAATCATCGCTGTGACAAATCGTATGCAACGAATTACGGAAGGTGATTTAAGTGAGCCTGCACTTGTGGTGAATTCCAAAGATGAAGTAGGAAGGCTTACAGAAGCAACGAATACGATGTCTGATATTTTGAACCGTTTATTAAAACAAATTCAAACTGTGTCTAATGATGTAGCTGCACATAGTGAGGAGCTTATGCAATCAGCGACAGAGGTGAAAACGGGTACGGCACAAATTGTTGACACAGTCACTGAAATCGCGAGTGGTACAGAAGTGCAGGCAAGTAATGCATCAGATGTAGCTACAACAATGACAGAATTCACCTTAAAGATAACAGATGTCAATAATAGCAGTACGGATGTTCAGCAATATTCCCAAAATGTGATGGCTTTAACGAAAGAGGGCCAAAATTTAATGGACGCATCTACTGAGCAAATGACATCCATTCATCATATTGTGAAGGATGCAGTTCATAAGGTGGACGAACTAAGTAAACAAACTCAGGACATTTCCAAAATCGTGGCAGTGATACAGGGTATTGCTGCACAAACGAATTTACTGGCACTTAATGCAGCGATCGAAGCGGCTCGAGCTGGAGAAAATGGTAAAGGATTTGCGGTCGTTGCAGATGAGGTTCGTAAACTTGCCGAACAAGTAGCCGTCTCGGTTGACGATATCACAGGCATCGTACAAAAAATTCAACAAGATTCAAACAGGGTGACATCTTCACTGGAAAATGGCTACGAAGAGGTTGAAAAAGGCACAACTCAAATTGCTTCCACAAATGAAACATTCAGCCACATTGCAGAAGCTGTTTACTCAATGTCAGCAAACATTGACAGCATGACGACAAAGCTAGAAGACGTAGTACAAAGCACTGTCAATATTAATAAATCGGTGGACGAAATTGCCGCTGTCTCGGAGCAATCCGCTGCAGGCATACAGCAAACTTCTGCAACAATCGAACAAGCAGCCAGCTCTATGGATGAAATCAATAATAGTTCAGCCAATTTAGCACAAATGGCAGAGAGTTTAAACGACCTTGTTAGGAAATTTAAATTGTAATTATGTCTGTTGTAATTTTGGACTTGCATTTAAAGTAGCTGCATCGAAAATTTAAAATCCGTTCAACCAGCAATGACGAGAAAATCGTTTAATTGCTGGTTTTTTATTGTGTGCTTTAGCGGATGAAATAGAAAAAAGTCTACGCTCTATAACAGAATCGATTGTAAATTATTTGTACAAAATTGAATAATAGGAAGTTCAATGGGGATATAAATAAAAGAAAAGCGACATAGGAGTGTAGAGATGGCGACACTTGTTGTAAAGAGAAGTATTATGCACCGATACCAAAGTATTGGGCAGGCGATTCAAGAGGCAGAGCCGGGGGATTTCATTGAAATCCGGGATGGGATATATGAAGAAAGCTTCGAAATTTCCAAAAGGCTGACACTTTATGGAGTGGGGAATGTGACCATTAAAGGTGGCGTGTTTATCCGCTATCAGACACTTGTAAATATGCGAAACTTGCGTTTTACTCAAGGGCAGGGTATTTATGTAAAGGGAGATTTACAGTTAGAAAACTGTGTCATTGAGCAACAAATGGTGCAGACACAAGTGACCGTAAGCTTCGGTAGTTTAATGATGAAAAATGTCGATATTTTTGCAAGTCCAATCAATCATATTGGTTTAAGTATTGATAATGGCTCAAGCGTTATTCTAGTGGATTCAACGATCCAGCATCATGTTAAAGCTCAAATTAATGTGCAAAATAGTGAAATCGCTTTAACTAATTGTATGCTGTTAGAAGGGCAAACGAATGGCATTTATGCAATGCGTGATGTAAAAATGGAGCTAGTGGATTGTGAAATTCATGGACATAAAAAGGCACAAATTGTAGCAGCCTGCAGTTCAATTTCTATGACCAATACACTTATTCACCAAGGGAAAGATGTAGGGGTGCAAGTATTTGATAGCTCGAAACTAACGATGGATGGCTGTGAAATCAAGCATCATCAAGACACACAACTAGTTGTTCATCAAAGTGAATTGATGGTGACAGATTCTATCTTTTCTGATGGAGTAGGAAACGGACTATATGTTGGTGAGAAATCTAGGGCGATCATATATGATTGTAAGATCCAGCGTCATGTGAAGTGTCAGTTGTTAATTGAAAATAGTAAAGCGGAGTTTCGTACATGTAGGATAAATAAGGGAAAGGCGACAGGCGTTACGATTGTCAACGAAGCCGATGTATCGATGACAGAGTGTGATCTCCAAGAACACCCACAATTTCACTTTATTATTGACTCAAGCGGGTTAAAGCTCAATCAGTGTAAGATCCAATTTGGGCAGGCAGGTGGTATTTATGGCAATGATCACGCCAAAATTACGCTGCACAATACAAGTATTCAAGAGCTTGAAAGTCATCATATCTATATAAATAATGCTCGACTCTTTACAGATAATTGTACGTTTGAACACATTCGCGGAAATGCAATTACTTGTATTGATGCTATTTTTGAAGTTGCGAATAGTGAGTTTAACAACTGTTATGAAGGTCAATATGCCATAGTTTGGTCTGATAAATCAATCGGTCGTATTGAGCATTGTACGATTGATAAAGCAGATCGTCCATTTTTAGCGATGTCCAATCAATCTTTACTTGAGATGGTGTATACAGATCTAACGGCTGTAAAAATACCGGCTATTGTACAGGGGAAGAGCCAATTATTCATCGAAGGGTATACTAACAAGACAATATGGAAGACTGATACAACGTCGAGAATAGTTAATTTGCCAGTCAATACTAGTGACAAGACAAAGAATGTTATATTAAATCAAACAGAAATAGTGAGTATCCAAAAATTGGATGTAAAATTACAAATATCAGCTGAAAATTTACAAAAATTTAACATAAATGCCCCGGATAATAATCGTAACAAAACAGTGTAAATTAACCTAATACAATAGAAGGGTAAGTAGTTTCAATTATTTTGAAATTACTTTTTTTGTGAGCTAAAAGCAATGTAAAACGACAGATGATGTATAATAAAGATAAAAATGTATTAAAAAAATGAGCAATTTATTTGTTGTCCTTATTCATTCAAACATGCCTTCGTATATAGACTTATAAGCCGTACTGAAGAATACTAAAATTCGACAAATGGGGTTGTTATTTTTATAATAGAATTAATTAATTTTAAAAATCATTACACTGAAAGTTATTATCGAATAATAATGATTTTTTATAGAGGTTGGAATTTTATTAAAATAAAGTAAAATTTGGATTAATTAAGTCTATGTGTTATCCTATAATCAGTGAAAATAGGTCATGGAATGGTTGTATAAGTTCGCCGTTTGAAAAAAGTGAATAATGATTATGAAATAATAAATCATTAATTGGAGGTGAAAATAGTATGTTTGGGCTTTCGAAAGAAGAAATTATGTTATTGCTTGAGAAGGTAGGATTAGAAGAAAAACAAAAAAAAGCAATTGCAAACATTATGTATCTTAACAATGAGCGAATAGAGCAACAACTTGCATTTATTATCCACCTAGTAATGGACGAGCGCGAAAGAAACATTTCAGCCAATACATATTTAAATTAATAAATAGTACATATCGTTTAATAGCCAAAATAAAAGGACTTTAACGTTTGTGTTCCTGTTATAATTCCTTTATATATCGAACAAATATTAATCACAAGTGTGTAAAAAAGCACTTGTGATTTTTTTCTTTTTTGCATTATTAACTGTCTATATACTCGAATCACCTCATTTTATAATTCCTTCGTAAAACAAATAATGCGGTTTGCTTCGGTGAAACCTAATTTAAGATGGACCGCTAGACTTTCGAGATTTTGTATTTCACAATCACTCGCGAATTGTAGACATCCTTTATGTTTAGCCCAATGCTCACAACTCTCGATCAGAAGCTTTGCAAAGCCTTTCTGCCGATATTGTTCTTTTACGAAAAGTCCTTCTAAATAGCCGACCGGGCTTGAGTGGGTACCTTCAACATAATCTGTTCGGAGTTGACATTGTGCAAAACCGACTGCTTCATCATCCACATATGCAAGGAAAATCGTAGCGTTTTCAGCATTTATTAGTTGCGCCATTTCCTCGTTAAATTCATCTAACGTATGATTTGGCCAGAGTTGTAGTGCTAAATTTGATGCTGTTTGAACATCTTCTCTAGTGGCTTGTTTAATCATATTGAGTCTCCTTTGTTTAAAATGGTAAAAATTGAAACCTTTTGCTTTTTAAGAACGTAAAAATATAAAAATACAGGGAGGTTAATATTTTGAAGCAAGCGTTAATGGTACTCGATATTCAAAATGATTACAAATCAAGCCCGAATGCCTGTGGCAAAGCATCAAATTGAGCCCATTTTAAAAGGCATTAATGACCTGATAAGAAGAGCTGAAAAATCAAATGTCCCTATCCTCTATATTAGGAATGAATTTGAGCGAAAGCAAATACTTTCCAACCTTTTACGAAAATTCACTGCATTAAAAGGAAGTAAAGGTGCGGAAATGGATAAACGATTATTAAAAGCTGAGGGAGTGTATTTTTCAAAAAATAAAGTGGATGCATTTAGTAATCCTAGCTTAATGAAGTATTTAAACAATCATGGCATCCACGAATTAATAGTAACGGGCGTTTTTATAGAAGGCTGTGTAACTGCTACAGTGGAAGGGGCTTTAGCTAGAAATTTTGCTGTAACTGTTGTGGGGGATGCAGTCGCAGGTGCTACTGATCAAAGTAAGGAAGCAGCTTTAAATAGGTTAGCTACACAAGACATCTTAATCCTTAGTTCGGAACAAATTTTTGAAAGTGAAAATGACCAAAGAGGAATTTGAAATGATGCTTTTCCAACGATACATTGTACAAGCTAAATCCAAAGAGTATTCATAGGCATAATGATACAAATAAGGAGCATAGTGGTATGAATGCTTGGCTAATGAAACAGGAGACATAAATGATGGTGATCTTGTGTTAATTGTTGGCTGTGAGGCGGAAAAACATTTCAATCCTTATCGAATATTAATCCAAGTGGTAAAATCTATGATAAAGACTTTTTTGTACAGGCTGTCAAACACTCCATAAAAACAAATCAAATGGAAAAGTGATCATGACCAAAGCAAGTGTTTCAAGCATTTCATAAACAGATTATTTTTTTGATACGATTCCAAACTGTTTTTGGTTGCACATAGCAAATGTTGTGAAGGTTGTATTTAGAATATTGGAGGACGATGAGAAGAATCATAATTTCAGAGCTAAAATTAATTATCATATGAAAGCCTATAAAACAAAACCTAAAATCAAGTAGCTGTTTGGAAGTGTTGGGTTTAAAACCGTTACAATAAAGGAACACACATAAAAAAGGCTAGCTTTGTCTAAGAGCGATAAAGGAATACATAAAATGGAGGATATAGAAATGAAAAGATGCGAATGGGTCAAGTTAGATGAACCTTTATATGTTGAGTATCATGATAAAGAATGGGGTATTCCCGTCTATGATGATCAGCATTTATTTGAGATGCTCTGTTTAGAGGGAGCACAAGCTGGACTTAGCTGGTGGACAATTCTACAAAAACGAGAGGGCTACCGGGCAGCTTTCGATCAATTTGATGCTTCGAAAATCATACTCTATACGGATGACAAGCTACAGGCGCTTCGTCAGGATTCTCGTATCGTACGTAATAAGCTTAAAATTGCTAGTGTTGTACGAATGCTCAAGCCTTTCTACGGATCCAAGAGAAATATGGCTCCTTCTCTAAGTATATTTGGGGATTTGTGGATCATCAGCCGATTAATAATGAATGGTCGTCCATAGCCGATGTACCTGCTACAACAGAAATTAGTGAACGAATGAGCAAGCAATTAAAAAAAGACGGCTTTAAATTTGTTGGCAGTACGATTTGCTATTCATTTATGCAGGCAACAGGAATGGTTAATGATCATGTCGTAGATTGTATTTGTCGAAGTGAGGGATCTGCTAATGGACATTGATAATATTAAGGCACAGCTAGTGAGACAGGCAACAATTTTTGAAACAGGTGGGTTTAGACCTACATATGACCTGCTAGAAAGCTGGATTGGCTATGTTGGATGGTCCTTACCTGAGGAACAGAGGCCACAAAGGTTTCAACCACTAGCGACCTTATTTTTAAAGGATCTTTCTTTTGTGCCTGTGTCACTAAAGCATATTGAGCTGCTAACATTATTTATCAATGATGAAATATTTGATCACCTCATAGAAGAGGATCTTAGCCGTTTTTTTGAGATAAGAGCATATACCTCTATAGAAGGGTTAATCCAGCAAAATTGGCAGCATGACCGTATTCGCGCTTTTCCGCTTAGTCCAAAACATATTGATAATGATTATCCGACATGGGATGGAGGTGGGATTCCATCTGATGTGGAGGATGAAATTTTAAGTTTAGAGCACGAGGAGGATATTGAATACTTCGATGATATTGTAGAGGAAATATACGCTATTCATAAAATAGGTGGCTATCCAGCTTTTTGTCAAAGTGGTCATGATTACGGTGAGGACTTTCCCTTTGTATTACAGATTGCCTCAGACGAGAAGGCATATTTCAATATCGTCGATAATGGAAATTTCTATTTCTTTTTTAATCCAGAACTACATGAATGGCGTGTTCATTGTGATTTTTATTAGCGGTGAAATTATAAATCATAAGATAGATGTTACAAACATACGTTCATTGATGACGTGATTAGGAGGAATAAAGATGAGGAGGCAAACTTCTGAAATTAGAAAAGTAAAGAAGGTGAGGAAAATGGAAAACAAAACCGTTATTAAGAGCGGTATTAGTTTTGGCTCCGTGTTGGCCATTACTATTTCCTGGAGTATAAATCATTCCATTATCTGGGCAATCATCCATGGTTGTTTAAGTTGGTTTTATGTTATTTATTACGCACTAATAAGATAAATATTGTTTTAATGTGAAATCCAATGATAAAAGCGGGATGAATGTGGACCTGACACCTGTGCAATTGTTTAACGATACATTGAATTGTATACATACAATAGAGAATGTGTGCTTTGTTCATAACCTTTGAGCATTTAGCATAAATAACTAAGTGCTCGTTTTTCGATGAAAAGCTCATATTAAGAAAGATTACTAACATCTTTCCATGTATCGTAGAAGAAAGGTTGATAGGATGACACATCAAGTGACCGCCACAAGCAATATTGATTTTAATGCTACAGGCGTTGATGAAATATTACAAAATGTAGCTTTTATATTATCAACTTTCGTAATATCTTGCCCTTTTTACAGAGATTTAGACACGCTTCCACCTTTCCAGCTTGTCAAAAGACGCAACACCGCTCGTCTTTTGGAAAGCATTCAACGTTTCGTGCCACGAGCTATAGTAATAGATGTTGATTATGTTGGGGATGCATATGTAGGAAAATTAGAACCTGTTGTGAAAGTAATCGTAAACGAATAAACGACTAAGGTGAATGTTGTCTCTTTGCCAGGCCATCTAAATGTTAGCCTGGCAAATAGTATAAGGATTATAAAACAAATATTTCATATTATTTAATATGATCAACGTATTCTATTAAAAAAGATGAAATGGAGAGAACATATGAGAGGATTAATAAAAGGCCTTTTTATTTTATTTTCCTTGATGTTAGTAACTGCAGCATTGCTAAAATATAATCAACCTTCATATGAAAAACCCATTCAAAAAAATCCCGATACAAATTATAGTGAAGAAATTGGTGAAAAATTACAAAGTACGAATTTTACACAAAAAATTATAGTAGCGTTACGAGCAGCAGGTTATTTTCCAGATAGTACAATCGGCTACTTAATTGAATCTCCGAGCAATCAACTAATAACGATACAATTACATAATTTAGATAAACTCGAAAAGAGTACAGAAAGCGAAATCCAAACTATTGTCAATAGTATCGCGGAAACTAATGATCTTCAGCTTTTTATCGTTAATATCAGACTTACTGATGTTCATTAACAATGCTTTAAATCGTTACAGAACATTTGTGTGCTATAATCAAGAAAAGAGGTGATCATAGTGAGAATTTTAGTTTTAGGTGCCACTGGACGCGTTGGTAGCCATATCGTTTCCCTAGCGTTACGAGATAAACATAGCGTTACGGCTTTAGTTCGTCACCCAAATAAGCTAAAAATAAATGATGAAAATTTACATATTGTACAAGGAAATGTTTTAGAAAAACAAGATATAGCAAAGGTCATGGCGAATGTTGACATTGTAATTAGTGCATTAAACACTGATGGCACAAATACATTAACTGAAAGTATGCCGCTCATTCTTGATGCAATGGAAAAAGAGCATGTGAAAAGAATGATAACTGTCGGAACAGCTAGTATTCTACAAAGTCGATTGACACCAAGTATTTTACGTTATCAATCAAGCGAATCAAAAAGAAAAACAACCTTTGCGGCAGAGGAGCATCATAAAGTTTATCATTTATTGAAAAACTCTAATACTGATTGGACAATTGTTTGTCCGACATACTTACCGGATGGTGAATATACGGGCACTTATCGTATCGAACGAGACTTTTTACCGGAAGGTGGGGTAGAGATATCTGTAGCAGATACCGCAGAGTTTGCCTATCTACAAATTCACAGTAAAGAATATGTGAAATCGCGTGTAGGTATTGCGTATTAGATTTTCAAACAAATACTGAAAAAAACATGTTTTAAAGGTTGATAGAACTTTGTTCAGCTTTATGGAGCGTTAATCGAAAAGGGTTAACGCTCTTTTTGTTGGTCAGGAAATTTAAAAAATGTGGATGTGTGTAATGTGAGGAATAAGTAAAATTCAATTGGATTTTCGAATAAGAAGGATTATCAGAGGATTTCTATTCTGAAATATTAGATTGAGATCCTAAATTACTTGAGTAGGGGAAACACGTCTAGAAACGTCTTTTTCTTTTCTTCCATAGACAAAGAAGGTCATCTTCAGAAAGATGACCTCAAAAAAATCGTTACCAATAAATGGTCAAATCATCCATTTTTCTTAGTCATTTTGGTTAACTGCTGGTAAATAATATCCTGATAGTTAACGTTTCGCCATATTGTAATAACATCCAATTCTTCAAGTTCTTGAAGGCAGCTTTGTATGAATTCATATGCGATAAAATAAGCTAAGCGATGGATACCAAATCGTTTACCTCCATTTATAGAGAACCATTCAAGATAAACTGCTCTTGCATTTAGCGAAGTTAAATCGCTTAAAAACGCTTCAATAATAATATGTTTATTATTTGTAGCAAATGTTATCCACTCTATGTCTTCTTGAAACGCAAAGTATTCATCTTTCCTTGCACGTACCGCTTTTGTAGAAAAATATGTTGCAATACCTTCCTGCAAAAGCCAAGTGAATGGGCTCTCCCAGTCTACCATTGTCCAATCAATACCATTTTTATCGGATAGTAAATAGTGTAAAGCGTGCCCAAACTCATGAGCAATAATAATTTGTAAATGGTGATCTTGAGTGGAAAGTTTCTCTAAACAAAATGCAATTTCCGGTATGATTTGTCGGTAAGTAAAAGCATTACTTCCGTATAAACCTATAATCAGATGTACATCTTTTGTAAAGGTGATATCGTACATCTTCTCATAGTCCCTTGCGATATCACTAATAAGCTTAGGCATTTTATCTTTTATTTCAATGAACGTTGAAATCTTTTCCTGATGCTTTGGAATAGCCATTTTCATTTTTTTATCTACATTATGGCAATGATATCGAAAGTATTCTTCAAAATGGCTCGCATGCTTTTCATAATATTTTTTTAAATACTCAATGGTAGGCAGATAATTATCGGTGAAATCTGTCACTGTATCATGAATGAACATGTTCGTCTCCTTTCAAAAAAAATCAGCCCTCAGATAGAATTAAATATCGTTTAACCACATTGTTAAATTTTACGATGAAAATATCATCACGTTCTTTTACAGAATAAATTTTTGCACCAATTGGTAAAAGGTTAGCTGTACCATTTTTAAAATCTTCAGCTTTAGTTGCGTTAAATTCGATCTCACCAATATATTTGTTTTCATTGAGTTCCAGTTTATCAATCCATGCTATATTGGTTTGTAAAATGTTCCCTTCCCACTGTTAAATATCTGCATGGTTGTCCAATCTTAAAACTTCTGCTGCATCAGGTTTTTTAGATTCTGTTACTGTTTCATTACAACCAACTAAAAAAAGAATAAACAATACTAAAAATAAACAAGATTTTTTCTTCAATATACCACCTTTTCACATATGACATGCTACTAAACCAATTTCCCTTCTAGTTTAATGGAAAAACCAGAAGAGGTAAATATTACAAACTGCTTATAGGTAAAGTAATGGGAAAATGAATAAAGGTGATTGACAAAATGTATACATTTGTATACAATCAAAACAGAATTAAGTGTATACAAATGTATACAATAAAAGGGGTTTAAAAATGAGAAGTGAAAAAATGAAGGAATTTAGGGAAGAGGGACATCATCGTGGGCGACGTCACAGAGGAAGAGATGGCTCTCAGCAACGCGGACCTAAAACTTTTCGACGTGGAAGAGCCATTGCTTTTTTAGAGATGATGAATTTAAAGCGTACAACGATTAAGCAACAATTAGAGCAACCAGAGTTTCAATCTATTCAGCCAATATTAGTGGGTGAATTAAAAGCCATTGATATGGTCATCAATGAGTTCATTCAATTATTTGAAATACATGAAAGTGAAACGATGGCTCCATCTGACAGTGAAGAAGAAGATAATGAAAAATTTTTAAAAAATGATGAAGAAGGGAATAACCTGAATGAAAATAATTAATCAGTACATTGATGCCGTGTTTTATAACGAAGACGCTATTTTAGAAGAGGTCATTACATCTATTGAAGAAAATGGAATGCCCGCCATTTCTGTTTCTCCTTCCTCTGGAAAACTTTTAACAATGCTTGTCTCAATAACAGGAGCTAAAAACATTCTTGAAGTAGGGGCTCTCGGTGGATATAGTGGTATTTGTCTAGCAAGAGGATTCGGCAGTGATGGCAAATTAACTTCTCTAGAATTAGAGGAAAAATATGCACAGTTAGCAAATGGTAATTTATCGAAGGCAGGTTTTGGTGAACAGGTAACTTATATAACAGGTCCTGCATTGGAAAGTCTTGAAAAACTGGTACAAAGAAATGAGCGATTCGACTTTTTCTTTATCGATGCTGATAAGGATAATTATGAAAACTATTTAAATTACTGTGTACAGCTAGCAAATCCCGATGCGATTATTGTTACTGACAATGTACTTGCTGCAGGAAGTGTGGCAAACCCAAATACCCAACCAAAACGCTATACGGAAATAATGAAGAAATTCAATGTAGCAGTAGCGAACCATCCCCAATTAGAATCGATTATTATTCCAATTGGTGATGGCATGACACTTTCTAAAGTGAAGAAGTAAGCATTAATTTGTTACGAAGGCACTGACAGTTTGCATGTTAGTGCTTTTTTGCCAGCCTACAAGTATAAACCAATTAAATATCCACCCGGTAGCCCCCTAAGATTCCTCTATAATTATGACAATTCCAGCTTTTACAGATGATCATTATTTTAAAATGATGCCATTCAAACGACAATAATTCCACAAAACAATTGAACAAATGATTAACCTAGCATTAGTCCAACGGAAAGTTTCTACGTCAAAAAAACGTTTTGCTTAAAATAACCTTAAAAATATAAATAATGTTAATGATTAATTGAATTTTATTTAATTATTGTTTAACATTGTTAAAAAGGAGGGGTGATATGAACCGTGATGAAGTACCATCTTGGATTTTATCTTTAGATAAAGAATCTGTTGAATTTATAAGAAAATTTATAATAAATTCTGGGTCTTTAAAGAATATATCTAAAATTTATGGTGTCTCATATCCGACTGTAAGGATTAAATTGGATACTTTAATTAAAAAAATTGAACTGAATAGCAATACTGAAGACCTGGAGTTTGTAAATATGATTAAAAATTTGGTTATTGATGAACGGTTGAGTTTAGAGACGGCAAAAATGATTATTGATAAATATAAAAGCGAAAGGAATGATGATTAATGGATCCAAATTATAAATGGTTGATAGCCATTTTAATAGCCATTGTAATAATAGGCGTTCAATCATTTTTATCTAGAAGAGCCAACGTTTACTTTGGAGCAATTGTACCTATTCTGTATTTAGTTTTTATTTTTGGATGGTGGACAACTAGAACGGGAAATGTCAATACATCTTCACTCATTAAAGTTGCAGTTGCTGGTACGGTGTTTTTATTAGGAACTTGGGTTAAAGGAAGGGAATCTTTAAAAAATAAAAGAAAGAAAGAATTGGAAAAAATGAAGTTACATGATATTCATTAATAAATAGAAAGTTTAGGGGATATTTTGATTAAACTTTTTTAAAGGTATGCTTTTAATTGAAACAAATGGATAGACAAGGAAATACAGATAACTATGATAGTTTAGGTCTTTCGAATTCCAGTATCTAAATTATCTTAAGCACAAATTCAAAATGGCATTATTATTAAAAAAATTTAGGGAACCATTTAGGTATCCCTAATTTTTTTAAATCTAAATTTACCATAGCCTATGAATAAAGTAGCAGGATTGCCTTTGCTAATTACGTTAATACTAGATGAAGTATTGGATAAGGACGACCTAAGCTATCTGTTGGATCTTCACTAACAATAGTAAAACCATTTTTCAAATAAAACATCTTTGCGTTTTCATTGTCTTTGTTGACATCAACAGACCTTATACTAAACTCTCTAATAAGTTGTTGTATTAATTGTTTGCCATAACCTTTTCCAATCTCAGCAGGTTCTAAAAATAGCATTTCTAAGTGCTGGTTATTGGTTCCTGAAAAACCTATCAATTCATTGTCCACATACCAAAGTCTCACATCAAGATGTGGGAAATACATAGGAATTTCCTGTTTAATGTCTTCCTTATCTTTTAAACTTAAAAAATCGTGGGTTTTAGTAACGGATCGATCCCAAAGATTTATAATAGTTTCATAGTCATTAGTTGTTGCTTGTCTGTTTTTCATAATGTTCGCTCCTTTTTATCTTCATTATCACGCTCCTTTCTATTTTTATTGGAAGATTTTAATGATGTAGCACCAATCATAATAAATTTTCATTTTCTTTGATCCTCTCGATTTAGGTTAAAGCTATTTTTGCCTGTTACACAGTTTCATTTTTTATCACAAAATCCTAGCATTAACTAATTTTAGTTCCGTTTGGTACAGGCTGATCAGGAGTTAATAAAATCACATCTCCTTCTACAGGAACGCCGCCAATTACTAAAACTTCAGATTTAAAGCCTGCCACACGACGGGGAGGGAAATTAACGATCGCTACTACTTGCGTATTTATAATTCCTTCTGGCGTATAGCGTTTTGTAATTTGAGCAGAGGATTGCTTAATGCCAAGATCTTCTCCAAAATCAATTTTCATTTTAATAGCAGGAACCCTTGCTTTTGTAAGTTCTTCGGCTTGGATAATAGTACCGATTCTAATATCAAGATTCATAAAATCTTCTATTGTTGCCATGGAAAATACTCCTTACTTTTCAATTTGTATAAAGTCATGTAAATTCATTACGATCAAAGTATTTATTTTTTCTATAATAGTTGGATAAATGTTCTCGAATATTGCATATAGCGTTTCAAAAGAGGCATGAAGCTCTTTATTATCATTTAATTCATCGCGAGTGATTGTAAAATTCTCTAATGTAGTAGGATGATTATGTTGTTTTAGTTCCTGTTCAATTTTCTCCAGGAGTAAAAGAAAAGGTTCATCATTAAAATATTTAAAACAGGCTTTGATCGCTGCCCAATTTTTAGGCTGTGCCATGAAATAAGCACTCCACCAATAAAATTCGATAAGAGATTTACTAATATGGTTATAATAAACATAAAACATAAATAATGCTCGTTGGCCTTCCGTAAGTTCCTCATAAAAACGTTCTTTTACACCGATATTAGTTTCTTTGGACATCCTTACCTTATAAATCTGAATGAGCGGTTCAAAACACCTTTGACTTAGGTTGGAGCTGTTTAACTCGAATTCCTCTTCCTTTACCTTTATTATCAAAATAATCACACTCCTTCCAAATAATATAACATTTTTAAGAATAGAATGTGTAGCGTTATTTACATTCAAGTTGGATTGTTATTGGTTTTATATACAATTAAAAGAACAAAAATAAAAGCATTTTTTAGTTTAAACCTCAAATAATAATGATTAGAAATATTATTTGCAGGAGGTGAAAATTTGAGGAAATACTATCTGCTGATTGCATTATGCTTTTTCGGGTTATTTTTATTTTTTGTTAATGAAAAATCTTTTGCAGACAAGGGAAGGAAGTATTACGAAGAGGCAGGACAAATTTTGTGGGATATTAATACGGATGAAAAAGTGATCGCCTTAACCTTTGATGATGGTCCTCATAAAAAGTACACACCTGACATTTTAGATATATTAGACAAGTACAATGCAAAGGCTACATTCTTTATTGTGGGTGAAAATGCAGAAAAAAATCCAGAGCTCGCTTTACGTATACATGAAGAAGGTCACGAACTAGCCATTCACACATATACGCATCCTTTTAGAACGAATGTTTCCAATTTGATGAAAGAAATAAAACAAACACATGCAACAATTTATGGTATTACAGGTTATGTCCCTGTTTTATTTAGACCCGTTGAAGGCCAATATACGGATTCCATGATTGATGCAATATCAAAAGAAGGGTATAAAGTTGTCATGTGGTCATGGCATTTAGATACATTTGATTGGAAAAGTCCTGGAGAAAAGAAAATTGTCAATACTGTTTTAAAAGGTGCTAAGCCTGGAAGTGTCGTGTTATTTCATGATGGCGGTGGAAATCGTGAGCAGACTGTGAAAGCATTAGAAAAAATCTTACCAGAGCTTGATGAGCAGGGATATAAATTTGTAACGATATCTGAACTACTCGAGATTCAAAAATTAAGTAATAAGGATGGAAAATAAATAAAGGCAGGGCTCATTTTTTTATGTAATTTGGGTCTTGCTTTTTTGTATTTAAACTCAATTATGAATGATTACATTAAAACGATGGGACAAATGATCGGGCATAAAACTCTATTGACTATTGGCTGTGGAGCAATAATTGAAGATGATAGGGGGCGTATTCTTTTACAAAAAAGGGCTGACGGTGATGTTTGGGGAATCCCAGGAGGTATCTTGGAAATCGCAGAAACCTTTGAGGACACTGTTAAAAGGGAGGTTTGAAGAAACTAATCTTATTCTGAACAATATTACATTGTTTGGCTTATATTCTGGTAAAAATGGTTTTGCAGAGTATTCAAATGGCGATAAAGTTTATAGTGTTCAACTAATTTTTTATTCATGCGATTATAAAGGTACTTTACAAATCAATGATGAAAGTAGCGAACTGTACTTTTTATCGAAAGATGAAATACCTTTAAATCTTAATCCTCACCAATCCTCATGATTGGAGAAAAAGTATACCTACACCAGTAATAAAATGAAAAAGTTCTTATGCTAATGAGTGCGTTTCCTCTAGAAGTTTTATATAATCAGAAAATACAGTATATTCAAAAAGAGGGGGAGAAAAATGAAACAAATTATTGCATTAGGAGGGGGAGGCTTTTCTATGGAGCCTCATAATCCATTATTAGATACATATATTTTACAGCAATCTAACAAAGTCAATCCTAAGCTTTGCTTTGTTCCTACTGCAAGCGGAGACTCAGAAAATTATATTGCAAGATTTTATTCTTTTTTTAACGCACAACAATGTATGCCGTCCCACTTATCACTTTTTTCACCTCCAACTCGAGATTTAGAAAGTTTTATTATGGAAAAAGATATTATTTATGTTGGGGGAGGTAATACTAAAAACCTTTTAGCTTTATGGAAAGAGTGGTCTTTAGATAGTCTTTTAAAGGCAGCCTGGCATGAGGGAATCCTTTTAACAGGCATTAGTGCTGGTTCAATTTGTTGGTTCGAGGAAGGAATAACAGATTCATTTGGAGGAGAGTTAGAGCCGATAACATGTTTAGGAATTATTCCAGGAAGTAATTGCCCTCATTATGATGGTGAAGTCAATCGAAGACCAGCTTATCATAATTTGATTAAAGCTCGTAAACTATCGTCTGGAATTGCCGCTGATGATGGAGTTGCCGTTCATTTTATCGATCAAGAAATCCATAAAATCGTTAGTTCAAACCCTAATGGTAAAGCATATAAGGTATCCTTGGATAAAGATATCTATGAGCAAAAATTAGCTGTTGAATATTTAGGAAGTATATAACAACTTCAAAAAATTTAAAAAGCCTTATTTTCATTTTAGAAGAAAAACCATCCATACCTATTCTTAGTGTGAATTATAAAAAAAGAAGAAATGATTACAAAAAAATAAAACAGAAAATGGTAATCGAACGTAAAATAACGTAGGGGGGATATGGGGTGAAATATGTATTAATTGGTGTTTTCTTATCACTTTGCGGTGTTTTGATATCGATGATGTTATGGGGAATGGAAAAGATTTATTTAGTTTCAGGCGCGGTTGGCTGTATCTTCATTGTCATTTCAATGATTTTTTCAGGGTCTATGGTTAGTGGGGATCGGATGAGGGCAAATATTGCTACCGAAACAACAGAACATCGGGATGAGCGCAATAAAATTACTTTAAATTCCTTATACATTGCTTTACCAAATATTATTGTAGCGGTTTTATTTTATTATTTAAGTAAATGATAAATAAAAGGTCACCGGACAAAAGTGACCTTTTTGTTTTAACTGTAGTATGTTAGGCTGGTTAGTTATCCTTCTATTACTAGCTATTTGAAATTTAGCAACAGAGTTTATGGAAATGATTAATTGTGACAATGATAAATAGCATTAACTTTTTCATGATTCATCGGATTTAGCAACGAAAGTATTGGAAAAATTAATAGACGAATGTTGCGCCAACAATAATTAAAAGAATGAATAGAACGACAATTAATGCGAATGCTGAACCATGTCCTCTGCCATGACCATAACCATAGTATCCGCAGCAGCCACTGCTACCATAGCTACCGCCACCGTAGCCACCGCCGTAGCCACCGCCATAGCCACCGCCATAGCCACCGTAACAACAGTTATTTCCACCGTAATATCCCATGAAATATCCCTCCCTTCTACAATCTATAATATGTCTTGGTGTAAAAAGGAGGGGAGGTATTCATCTTGGTTTTACTCAGTTTGAATTAAAAATCCGAAAAATTAATGATGATGAATGACTGAATTCCAAAATGGGATAGCAATGAATAGTATTCCTCAAAATTCTTAGGGGATAAAGCATGTAAGAAACATTTTTATAGAATAATAAATTTGAAACTATTACAAATGTCAATCGTATAAATAAGGAAGGCTCTTGGAGGTGATTGTACTATGTCGTTTATTGGATGGGCTATTCTAATTTTTTCGATTGTCTGCTATTTACCTTTCTTTATTTGGCTTTCTGCTAAGTATCTAAATAACGGTGATCAATCAAAAAGAAAAAATAATTATTGGTTATTGTTGATGTTAACTGGATTATTAAATTCTTTGAATACTTTCTTGTTTAAGATACAAGATACATATTTTTTAGCCGTAACAATCATTTTCATTTTATTATTTAGCCTTTACATGTTTTCCGCTGTTCGTAGAGATAAAGGAAAAGAATCGTTTAGATAAAAGTGGTGGAATAACTAACGAAATGGTTTAGAATGCTACAATGTGTCTAAACATGTTCCCTTGAATATGGACCTTGTCTAAATATTCAAGGGAATATTTTTATAATTTCTATATGTTTTAAAGTGGATCATCACCAAAATGTGTGGTTGATTTCCGTTCCGACTGGGCGCTTTGTTGCTGTCGCTTCGCTTTCGCACAGTTAAAACATTTGTTGCTGACGCTTCGCTTTCGCACAGAGCAGAGCTTCCTAGGGGCGTCCGATGAGCCGCTTCGCTGCGCTGCAGGGTCTCATCTGTGACGCTGTGATCTGACCCCAAAATTTTAGTCCAAAAGGTAATAGTAAAGTAATGATACCTACTATGTATGAGAAAACACCAAATAGCTTAGCTAGTTTATCTTTATTCCCAATAAAACTATCTTCTTGGTAACCCGCGATAAGCCACAGTTTCTTTTTAATATGGATCAGATAACCTATAAAAATAATAATTAAAGCAACAACAAAACAAGTAATATATCCAGCAATCATTTTTCGTCACCTTACTGATGTTTGTTCTAATAAATATACGAATATAATAAGAAAAAGGTTTTCCAATAATTTATTAGATAGCTATAGTCAATAACATATAAAATCTAAGATAACACATCAAATCATGCTTATATATTTAGTTAGTATAGTTATGAAAAAATTGGGGGCATTCACATAACAATAAACGATAAATAAATAAGGGTCACTCGAACCAAAGCGACCCTAAACCACAAACTAGGAGGTGCAAAGCTAAGTTAGCTTTACACTACTATTAATATGACTTAGTAGCTATGTTTGTATAGTGAAATGCCTGAGAATAAAATTAAAAAAATAATAATCTAACAGGTGAAGATTTAAAATGTTGTATCAATCACTTTTTCTACATGATTTAGAGGCTAAAAGTAATTAGTATAGCTGGTAAAATAAAATACTATTAGAAGTTGCCTATGTATGAAGCTATAGTCAAATGCAACTCATAAATAAGAAGGTTTATTACTTAACGCTGCTTGTAATAGTAAGTGTATTAACTCATGATCATTAATTAAATAAGGTATTTCTTCCGGTTCAACCCAAATACGCGAAATTGTTTCATGTTCTCGAAGGAATGGTAGGCATTCTTGAATGTCCATACTATAAAACATTTGATATCCGATTAAAGGGTATTTACTATTAGCATTAAATAAGGGGTTCTCTTCGTGACTGACTTCAATTGCTCCCAAATAATTGATCGGCCCCTTAACATAACCTTCTTCAAATGCCTCTCTATGAAATGCTTCTTCAGGTGTTTCTCCTTTTTCAATATGTCCTCCGGGAAAGTTAAATCCTCTCCCGTCTACATGAACTAACAAAACATTCCCTTGATAAAAACAAACGCCATGTACACTTGTTACTTTGCTGACATCGTCAATTCTATGATTTTGAAACCATGTCAGTTTAAGTTGATGTCCGCTCCAGTTCACATAAATTTGGTTGTTCATATGGTACCTCCCTTATTACGTATTAAAATAATCAATATATTTCCATTTTAGTTAATTGCAAAGTCGAAGTATATTAATTTTTAACTCTGTTTGGACGCAATTATACAGTGGCGTATTTCATTAAAAACAATTATTGAAGCGAATCTAAGCGTTAATGATTTAGCTTGTAAAACTAAACAAAAATACAAAATCGTCACATTTAACTAGGTGTGGCTTTTTCTTATGCATTTACTAGCTATGAATAGAAGAGATGGGGCAATCTTAATGCCATCTAATTAAGGTGCAGCCATATTTGTCATCAACTTTACGCAATGAAAGAGGTGGTACGATGCAAATAACAGATGGTACATGGATATTTGATTCGGAAACGATCGATGAAGCGGCAAAAAAATTACAACGAGATGAGCAGGAAAGGGAGATGTTAAATGCTTTTGCTCGGTATGCTTATCTTCGTTACAAGCAGATTAGAGATTGTGTAAACCCTCGAAAATGTAAATACATGAGAATCGATCAAGTGCGTGAACAATTAAAATCACCAGCCAAAGTACAAAAAGTTAGTAGTTTATTCAATATTTCAGAAGAAGAAGTACATTACATTGTAGATTTTGTGAAAAAGTATTTGAAGTATGTTAAATAAAACAAAGTCTCCCGGTCAAAAGTTTCAACCGGGAGATATTTATTTTACATAAACCATCAATTCATCATCTATAAAATTCCTTATGTAGTTCATTAACTGTAGCGAATTTTTCTGCTGGATCGGTAATGAGGGAAATAATTCTAGAAAATCATTGCATGCTTTGCTTAATATCGATCTTTTGACCAAACAATATTCACTTTTGATTGAATAGTGCAATTACAATAATTCGAATACCATGAATTAGGGATTTATCGAAACTGTTTTTAAATAGTTACCCAGCACGAGGGTTGCTAAATAATCCAAGGTAAACTACAGACAACGCAAAAAAGACATTCTGTAAGAATAAGATAGCTTCATCAAGATCCCTTCTTGTTGTGGCAAGTGAGGATTTTAAAAAAAGATATGAGCAACCTATTTGACGCAGGTTGCTCACATCTTCCTCTTATTCGATGAAATTTTCATTTTTACGATAAACCATCGCTTCCATTGTTGCGCATAAGTCATCGTTGCTCCAAACATGGATTTGATACCAAGCTAAACGGCTCGTTTTTTTAACCTCTTCTGCGATAGCTGTTAGTTGGTGATCTGCCAAACCTGGGCTCATGTAATGTATTGTATTCGTTACACCGACAGCTGTTTTGCCGTACGAATTACTAGCGGCCGCAAAGGCGTAGTCGGCTAAAGAAAAAATAATACCTCCATGTACAGTTCCATGTGTATTGAGCATATGAGGTGTTGGGGAAATTGTCACTTTTGCAAAGCCTGCTTTTAATTCTACTAATTCCATCCCTAAATAATTTGCAAATGGTTCCTTTGATAAAGCTGCGAAAATATTATCATAATATTTCTCATGTTGTTGAGCCTCAGTTAATGTCAAAGTGAATCCCCCTTTGTTTTCAAAAAATATATATGTAAAATAGACGAAAATTATTCATACAAATTAATTACGATTGAAGTTAAAGTGAAATATAAAATTAATTTAACACCTAGTATTGGGAAGGTAAACAGTATTAACGTAGTTTTATAGAATTATGTTTCGTTTACGATTCTTTTGTGTATTTATGTAATTATGCCTTATTAATAGTAGGTTTAAAGGGGATATTTACAAATGGCTCTTTGTGTTTATGGACAAACAGTATGTAAGCTAAAACGTTCTTAAACGACAATTAAGCAACTTTAATTAGAAATAACGAAATATATTGACAATTCGGACAAATAAGTTTATCTTAATCTTAGTTACGAAACTATTACTACCGTGGTTAATTTGTTATATAAGGAGAATTGTAATAGCATAAAGGGGGTTAGGGAATGTATCATCCAGAAATAGAAACAGCTTCAAGGGGAGAAATGGCAAAGATTCAGCTGGAGCGCTTAAAAGCAACAGTAGAAAAAGTGTATAACAATACACCTTTCTATAAGGAACTGTTTGATCAGCTTGGCGTTAAACCAGCTGATATTCAAAGCTTGGAAGATATTCGCAAATTGCCATTTACTAAAAAAGTAAATTTACGTGAGCAATATCCATTTAAACTTTTTGCAGTACCGATGGATGATGTAGTTCGCATTCATGGTTCTTCAGGAACTAGTGGAAAACCAACAATTGTTGGTTATACAAAAAATGATATCGATATGTGGTCGGGACTTTTGGCTCGCGCTATTGTTACCGCAGGGGGACGCAAATCAGATATCTTTCATAATGCTTATGGCTATGGTCTATTTACTGGTGGGATGGGTTTACACTACGGAGCCGAAACTTTAGGCGCAGCAGTTGTACCGGTCTCTGGTGGGAATACGGATCGTCAAATTACATTAATTGATGATTTTAAACCAAGGGGCATCGCAGGGACACCTTCTTATATTCTAACGATCGCTGAAAAGATGGAGGAAATGGGAATCGATCCAGCGACGAACGGGATTGAATATGGAATTTTTGGTGCAGAGCCTTGGTCAGAGGAAATGCGCCGTGCGATAGAAGATAAATTAGCGATTCGCGCAATGGATATTTATGGTTTAAGTGAAGTGCTAGGTCCTGGTGTATCAATCGAGTGCTTTGAAGCGCAAAATGGTTTACATATTGCTGAAGATCATTTCTTCGTAGAAGTGATTGATCCAGATACATTGGAACCTGTAGCTGATGGAGAAGATGGAGAACTGGTTATTACTAGTTTAACGAAGGAAGCGCTTCTAATTATTCGTTATCGTACGGGTGATATTACTTCGCTTACACGTGAAAAATGTAAATGTGGACGTACAACAATGCGGATGGCACGTGTTAAGGGACGTACAGATGACATGTTAATTATTCGTGGAGTCAATGTTTTTCCATCTGAAATCGAGCGTGAGTTATTGCAAATAGAAGGGTTGGCACCACACTATCAAATCCATTTGTTAAAGAAAGGAAATATGGATGCGATCGAACTGCATGTTGAGTTAACATCAAAATTATACGAAAAAGTAGGAGGTGACCTCAGTCATCCGCTTATCCAATTACTGACGAAGGAGATTAAGCACGATTTAAAAAATGCCTGCTTAATTTCCGTTAGTCTAGTCATTGAAAATAGTGGTGCTATTCCACGCTCTGAAGGAAAGGCAATTCGTGTCATTGATAGAAGAATGGAACAGAAGGAGGTTCTTCAATGATTGATACTGAGCAAATAAAAGATGTGACCATTATAGGTGGAGGGCCTGTTGGTATGTTTGCTGCCTTCTATGGTGGTATGCGAGGCATGAGCGTCAAAATTCTCGAAAGTCTTCCTCAGTTGGGCGGTCAGTTAGCTGCTCTTTATCCAGAGAAATATATTTATGATATAGCGGGTTTTCCAAAAATTCGTGCACAAGATCTTATCAATAATTTAAAAGAACAAATGAAAACTTTCCCGGTAGATGTTTGTACGAATGAATCTGTACAAACTATCGAAAAAGATCAAAGTGGGATTTTTAAAATTGTTACTACGAAGAGCACGCATTATTCTCGCACAATATTGATCACTGCTGGAAATGGTGCATTTAACGTTCGGAAGCTTGAATTAGATAAGGACGACAAGTTTGCACAATGTAATTTACATTACTTCATTACTGATCTTAATGCTTTTAAAGATCGCAACGTGATGGTGTTTGGTGGTGGCGATTCTGCAGTCGACTGGGCGATGATGCTAGAACCAATTGCTAAAAAGGTTGCTATTGTCCATAGACGGGATAAGTTTCGTGCGCATGAACATAGTGTAGAAAATTTATTGCAATCTACTGTCGAGGTCATTACACCTTTTGTACCCGAAGAACTCGTAGGGGAAGAGCGCATCACACATGTCAAATTAAAGCATGCGAAAGACGAAACGATCCAACCAATCTATGGTGTCGATGATATTATTGTGAACTTTGGCTTTGTGTCGTCGTTAGGGGCCATTAAAGACTGGGGCTTGGAAATTAGGAAAAATGCCATCGTCGTTAATTCACGCATGGAAACTAACATTCCAGGTATTTATGCGGCAGGTGATATTTGCACATATGATGGGAAAGTTAAGCTAATTGTGAGTGGATTTGGAGAGGCACCTACAGCTATTAGTAACGCAAAAGTATATATTGATCCAACATCTAAAGTGCAACCGTTGCATAGTACGAGTCTAATGGAAGAAAAAAAGAAACAACTTAGCTAATGCTGTAGGTTGTGGAAAGGATGAGTGTATGGCGAAATTCACTAGAGTAGATCAAGATACATGTATTGCTTGTGGCGCATGTGGCGCATCGGCTCCGGATATTTTTGATTATAATGACGAAGGCATCGCCTTTGTTATTTTAGACAATAACAAAGGATGCAAAGAAGTACCGCTAGATTTATATGATGATTTAGAGGATGCAATGGAAGGTTGTCCAACAGAATCAATTAAAGTAGCAAATGATCATAAAGTCTTGTTAGAAGTGTGATTTTTTTTACCCTCTAACATAACATAATAGTGACGGTTATCGGAAATTGGTTATACAAGGAGGTTTTTTACTATGAGTGTCGTTTCACAAGTATCGGAGCAACAATTACAAGAGCAATTTGAGGCGCGGATTGCTGCAGGTGAAAAGATTGAAGTAGATGATTGGATGCCGGAAGAGTATCGTTTGGCACTAATCAAATTAATTTCGATGCATGGTATTAGTGAAATTATGGGTGCTCTTCCAGAGAAAGAGTGGGTTCCAAAAGCTCCGACATTATATCGAAAGCTAGGGATTATGGCGAAGGTTCAAGATGAGATGGGACATGGTCAATTATTATTACGTGTAGCAGAAGATTTGCTAAAACCGTATGGTAAAGATCGCGGCGATATAATGATTGATTTATTCGAAGGGCGTCTTAAGTTCCATAATGTATTCCATATGGAAACAAAGTCATGGGCAGATGCGGGTTTAATTGGCTGGCTTGTAGATGGTTCTGCCATTATCTCACAAACAAACATGTTAGGTTCTTCGTATGGTCCTTATGCACGTGCTTTACAACGTATTTGTGCAGAAGAAGTTTTCCATGCACAACACGGTGAAGCCATTATTATGGCGTTGGCAGAAGGTACACCTGAACAGCGTGAACTTGTGCAAGATGCGTTAAATCGCTGGTGGGAATCACTATTATTTTTCTTTGGTCCAGCTTCAAAAGATACAACAGGTTCTAGTAAGCAAGATATAACGATAAAATATAAGATTCGTGTTTTAACGAATGAAGAATTACGTCAAAGCTTCTTAACAAAATACGTTCCTCGTATTCAATCAATAGGTTTGACTGTGCCAGACCCAACTTTGCACTTTGATGAAGCGCAAAAAAAATGGATTTACCAAGAGCCAAACTGGGAATATTTCAAAAAAATCCAACGCAACGAAGGTCCATGTTCTCAAAAACGCTTAGCACTTCGTCGTTCATCCTATGAAAATAACGCTTGGGTACGGGAAGCATTAACGGCTCTGGTAGATTAACGCTATAGAGAGGGGGATCATCGTGGAAAAACAATCTTTCTATCAAGAATTCGAAGTATTTAGTAAACGAACACCAACATCACATTTCCAGCATCAATTCAGTCTTTTAGCACCGAACGGAGAAATAGCGTTAGTGATGGCACAGGAAAATTTTATGCGTCGTGAGCCTGTGGTAGACATTTGGGTGGTCAATCGTAAACATTTACACGGCTTAACTCAAGATAATAAACAAGCGCTGCAACGATTAGACAATAAAGATTACCGTACAACAAAAGGCTATGGCTATTTAAAGAAAAAATGGCGTCACTATGAACAAGTTATGCTGGACGAAAAAGAAATTCTATCTTGGGGTGGGGGAGGGAAGAAAGATGACTCAAGAAGTAAAACCTGAATATAAAAAGGCCGTCCTTGCAGTACTTTATCAATTAGCGGATGATGATTACTTATTTTCGTATCGTGGCTCTGAGTGGCTTGGATTGGCCCCGCATATTGAGGAAGATGTAGCATTCTCATCCATCACACAAGATACAATGGGACACGCTAAATTATATTACACGCTTTTAGAAGAGCTTGGCGAAGGCGCGGCAGATTCATTAGCGCAGCTCCGATCAAAAGAGGAGCGGTTTAACAGTCTTCTTGTAGAACGCCCGAACGGGGAAGGGTACTACAAAGATGCGCCGAATTATGATTGGGGATACGCTGTAGCACGTAATTTTGTCTATACAACGGTGAAAAAAGCGAAGATTGATGCACTCAAAGCGAGCAGCTATACACCCCTCAAAGAAGTGGCTGTGAAAATTAGTACGGAACTTTATTATCACCAGATGCACTGGACAACGTGGTTTACGCAATTATGTACAGCAACAGAAGAATCACGTTCACGTATGATGAAAGCATTACAAGAGGTAATAAAAGATAGTGGGGATTTGTTGTCATTGGGCAGCACAGCCGCGCATATAACTGCATATGAATTGATCGAATCAGAAGCGGTCATAAAAGAACGTTGGTTGGCCATTGTAACGCCCACTTTTGAAGCTGTAGAAATCGCAATACCTGTATTACCAGAACCGATTATCAATGGTCGCAACGGACAACATACAGATGATTTAACTTCGGCTATTGAAACAATGTCAGAGGTGTATCGATCTGATTTGGCAGCAAGCTGGTAACGATCTATTGCAAAAAAAAAGGAGGATCACGATGACAACTACGGGTCTGCACGAAGCGCACATCTATGAAGTACTCGAGGCAGTGAAGGACCCTGAAATAGATACGGTCAGTATTATTGACCTTGGCATGATTGAGCGTGTGCAAGTGAATGATGGTCATATCCGTATTGAAGTGCTCCCGACATTTTCAGGATGTCCTGCATTGACAATTATTCAACAAAATATAAAAAAAGCAGTCGAACAATTAGAAGGCGTTCGGGAAGTGAGTGTCGTGTTTATGAATCATCCTACCTGGACTTCTGATCGTGTAACAGAGAAGGGACGTCAAGGACTAAAGAAATTTGGTATTGCGCCACCACCTCGTTTTTTAACAGAAGACGGCTCTTGGCATGTAGATTGCCCGTACTGTGGCTCTACCTATGTCACGCTTGAAAATATTTTTGGCCCAACAGCTTGTCGCAGTATTTTATATTGCAAAAGCTGTAAAAATCCATTTGAAGCAATGAAAATAATTTCTACTTCCATGTAGACAAAGGAGCGTTTTTAAGATGGCAAAATTAATCGCGTTATATAAACATCCTGTTGATAAAGTGGCATTTGATGAGCATTACGAAAAGGTTCATACACCGATTACTGCGAAAATACCAGGTTTACGTGAAATGAAAGTCACAAAATTTAATTCAACGCCGATGGGTACGGAAACACCCTATTACTTAATGTGTGAAATGACATATGATAGCGCAGAAGATTTAAAAAATGGACTACGGTCACCAGAAGGGAAAGCATCTGGCAAAGATTTAATGAGCTTTGCGAGCGATATCGTTACATTAATCATCGGTGAAGATGCATAATGACAGCATTCGAATTTATTGAAGTAACGATTGACAGTGGGATAGGGTTTATTCACTTAAACCGTCCCCGCCAATATAATTCATTAAATCGTGCGATGGTACGAGAAATTGTGCAGGCGATGGAATTGTTCGATCGTGACGAAGGCGTACGGATCATCGTTTTAGCAGGAAATGGGAAAGCTTTTTCATCCGGTGCAGATATTGATGAAATGGCGGCAGACAACACAGTTCGTTTAGAGCTATTAAATCAATTCGCTGATTGGGATCGCTTAGGGCAAATTAAAAAGCCTATTATCGGTAGTGTTAAAGGATTCGTTTTCGGAGGTGGTTTTGAATTAGCCCTTTGTTGTGATGTATTAATCGCCGCAGAGGGCACAGAATTTAGCTTCCCTGAAATAAACCTTGGCGTTATGCCTGGTGCGGGCGGTACACAGCGCTTAACAAAATTAGTAGGGCGAACGAAAGCATTAGAATGGATTTGGAGCGCGGCAAGGATTACTGCTGATGAAGCGCTCGCATATGGCATCATCAATAAGGTTGTGCAACCAGAGATATTAATAGAAGAAACACTTAAAACAGCGACGATGCTCGCACAAAAACCTGCCCTCGCTTTACGTCTTATTAAAGAAGCTGTCAACAAAGCTGTGGATTACTCGCTCTACGAAGGGATGCAGTTTGAACGGAAAAATTTCTATTTATTATTCTCTTCAGAAGATCAAAAAGAAGGCATGCAAGCATTTGTTGAAAAACGTCAACCGAACTTTAAGGGGAGATAAATATGTTTGAAACTATACAATACGAACTGAAAGAATCCGTAGCCTATATTTCATTAAATCGTCCCAACACATTAAATGCATTTACTGCACAGATGAATGATGAAATTCGGACGGCCGTCAAACAAGCATCATTAGATGATGAGGTGCGTTGTATTGTACTTCGTGGTGAAGGACGCGCATTTTGTTCAGGTCAAGATCTTTCGGCTATTGGTGAAGATTTGAAGCTTGGTGATATATTAACAGATTACTATGGTCCGATGGTTAAACAGTTACATAACTGTGAAAAACCAATTATTGCAGCTGTCAATGGTGCAGCTGCAGGTGCTGGCTTTAGTTTAGCGCTTGCTGCCGACTTTCGAGTAATGTCGGAAAGGTCTTTCTTTATGAATGCCTTTATCCATGTAGGGTTAATTCCTGATTCTGGTAATTTATACTACTTAAAACGATTAGTTGGCGATGCTAAAGCACTTGAAATTTCTGTGCTCGGTCAACGTATTAAAGCAGAGGAAGCCAAACAATTAGGTTTAACAACTGCTGTCTATAACGATGAAACATTTGAAGATGACGTTCATTCATTTGCGCAACAGATTGTCCAGTTACCGACAAAAGCAATCGGCCTTATTAAACGTAATATTAAGGCAGCAGAACACTTAAAGTTCGAAGACTTCCTAGTTTACGAAGCACAAAGCCAAAGTATTGCGGGAGCGACAGATGATCATCAAGAAGGTATGAAAGCATTTGCAGAAAAAAGACAGCCTCAATTTAATGGACAATAAAAAGGAGTGAATGATAATGACACAACAAGTACAAGAGAAAGTATTAGTGAAACGCGATTTTTATCATTTAATTATAAACGGTGAAAAGGTAGAGAGCAGTAAGGGTGAGACATTCCAAACGATTAATCCTGCGACAGGTGAAGTCGTAGCAACTGTTGCAAAAGCTTCACAGGAAGACGCAGAGCGCGCAGTGCAAGCGGCTCGCCAAGCGTTTGATTTCGGAAAGTGGAAGCAATATCCTGTGAATCGTCGCGCACAGGTGCTCCATAAGATTGCTGCTATTATGCGCTCTCGCTTTAATGAAATCGTAGAGCTTGAGATGCTAGATACAGGGAAATCCCTTGGCACTGCGCAGGGCCAAGTAAACCAAGCGATAGAAGATTTCGAATTTTACGCAGGCGCGATCGTTGGCCATCGTGGAGCCGTAAATAATATGCCAGGTCAATTTCATAATTATACTGAAAAAGAGCCTGTTGGAGTATGTGCACAAATTGTTCCTTGGAATTACCCACTCATGATGGCTGCTTGGAAAATTGCCCCAGCCATTGCTGTTGGTTGTTCCGTTATTGTTAAACCAGCTTCTTTAACACCTTTAACAGCGATCGTGTTAGGCGAAATTTGCCTAGAAGCAGGTGTACCAGCTGGAGTTGTGAATATCATTCCTGGTTCAGGTAAAGATGTAGGGAATTACTTAGTGGAGCATCAACAAGTCGATAAAGTGGCCTTCACAGGTTCCACACCAGTCGGTAAAGGAATTATGGAAAAAGCTTCGCAAACATTAAAACGCGTTACATTAGAGCTAGGCGGGAAATCACCCAATCTAGTGTTTGAAGATGCTGATATTGATGCGGCGGTAGATGGTTCACTGTATGGCATTTTTTATAACTCAGGCCAATCTTGCGAGGCACGTTCACGCTTATACGTGCACAAAGACATTTATGATGAGTTTTTAGAGAAATTTGTTGCTAAAACAACAGCAATTAAACTAGGTGATCCGTTCGATAAAGCTACTCACATGGGGGCAATTATCGATCAAGACCAATTAAATACAATCGATGGCTATGTGAAATCTGCCATTGCAGAGGGCGCAACCATTTTAACAGGTGGCAAAGTGGCGACTGTAGAGGGCTTTGAAAAAGGCTTCTGGTATGAACCAACTATTATTACAGACGTAACTCAATCCATGAAAGTTGTGCGTGAAGAAATATTTGGCCCGGTAGTTGTTGTCATGCCATTTAGCGATGAAAAAGAAGCGATTCGACTAGCAAATGATTCAGAGTTTGGTTTAGGCTCAGCAGTTTGGTCTAAAGATGGGGCACGTGCCACTCGTGTTGCGAATCAAATCCAAGCAGGAATCGTAATGGTCAATTGCCCATTCTCTGCAATGCCAGGTACCCCATTTGGCGGGTATAAACAATCTGGTTTCGGACGTGAGCTATGTATCGAAACGTTAGATTTATATACAGAGACGAAAAGTATCATTTCATATTATGGTAGCCGCCCACTCAATCCACTAGGCGTCTAACCACCACAAAAACCATATGCGATGAGATATCTTCACTCGTCGTATGTGGTTTTCACAATAAGGAGGTTGCTTCATGAAAAAAATTATTGTCATCGGGTCAGGGGTTATGGGTCGTGGAATTGCCTACGTTAGCGCAATCAGTGGCTTTGAAACAGCTCTTATAGACATTAACGAACAAGCGCTACAAAATGCCGAAAATGACATTACAGCCATTTTCGAAAAATCTGTTGTACGAGGAAAGTTAACAGCACAACAAGTACAAGAAGCAACATTACGTCTGACTTATGTGACAGATTTAGCTACTGTCGCAAATAAAGCAGACTTAATCATTGAAGCCGTACCTGAAAAAAGGGACATTAAACGGGCTGTCTTTGAGCAGATGGAACAGTTTGCTTCACCGCACTGTTTATTTGCCACAAATACTTCAACGATGAGCCCAACAGAAATTGCTTCTTATGCAAAACGACCTGAACAAACGATTGCGATGCACTTTTTTAATCCTGTGCACAAAATGGAACTCGTGGAGATTATTAGAGGTTTAGAAACTAGTGATGAAACAGTCCAAACTATTTGCGAAATTGCTGAACAAATGGGCAAACAAACGGTTGTGGTTAATGAATTCCCAGGTTTTGTTACAAGTCGTATTAGTGCACTCGTTGGGAATGAAGCATTTTATATGTTACAGGAAGGCTTAGGTAGTCCTGAAGACATCGATAAAGCCGTTAAGCTAGGCTTAAATTATCCAATGGGACCGTTCGAATTGGTCGATTTAGTCGGTCTTGATGTTCGTCTGAATAATTTGCGATATTTACATGAAAAGCTCGGTGAAAAATACCGGCCAGCACCATTGCTCGAACAATATGTACAAGCTGGACGTTTAGGTCGAAAGAGTGGAAAAGGGGTTTATGACTATAGCGAGCAAAAAGAGGTGGTGAAAAAATGACAGAAGTCATAATTGTAGATGCTGTTCGTACACCAATTGGTCGTTATAAAGGTGCATTAAAAACTGTTCGGCCGGATGACTTAGCTGCGACGGTCATTAAGGCGCTTATAGAGCGTAACCCAAAAGTGCCAGTCAAACAAATCGAGGATGTCATTTTTGGAAATGCCAATCAAGCGGGAGAAGATAATCGAAACGTCGCCCGTATGGCTGTATTACTTGCTGAGCTACCAATTGAGGTCGGGGGAACTACTATTAATCGCCTTTGTGGTTCAGGCATGGATGCTATCCAATATGCAGCACGTGCTATAAAGAGTGGTGAAGGTGATATTTTTATCGCAGGTGGTACGGAAAGTATGACGCGTGCACCTTTTGTGATGGGAAAACCGGAAGTGGATTATCCGAGAGGCGATCAAAAGATGTTTGATACAACGATCGGCTGGCGTTTTACGAACCCGAAATTGCAAAGCATGTATGGAGCGGATACAATGCCCCAAACTGCTGAGAACGTAGCTAAACGTTTTAATATTAGTCGCGAGGAACAAGATGCTTTTGCATTTGAAAGTCAACAGCGTGCGAAAAAAGCGCTTGCCACAAAGCGTTTCGCTGAAGAAATCGTGCCTGTGTACGTGAAAGATAGAAAAGGACATGAAATTATCGTGGATACTGATGAACATCCACGCCCCGATACAACCTTAGAAGCACTTGCTAAACTAAGACCTATTTTTGAAAATGGGACTGTGACAGCTGGTAATGCTTCTGGTGTGAATGATGGTGCATCGGCATTATTATTAATGAGTGCTAAAAAAGCAAAAGAGTTAGGTATAACACCATTAGCACGATATATAACAGGAGCTGTTATAGGCTTAGAGCCTGCTGTTATGGGTTTAGGGCCTATTTATTCTTCAAAAAAAGCATTACAACGTGCAGGCTTAACAACAAAGGACATTGGTTTATATGAAATAAATGAAGCGTTTGCTGCTCAAGCAATAGAATCCATTAAGCAGCTTGGACTGAATCCAGCACAAGTTAATGTCAACGGAGGCGCTATTGCATTTGGTCATCCATTAGGTGCAAGCGGTGCCCGAATCGTGACAACATTGCTTTACGAAATGAAAAAACAAAACGTACAATACGGCCTTGCTTCCATGTGTATTGGTGTTGGGCAAGGGATTGCCACGATTATTGAAAATATTGAATGATATTAAAGTGTCCAATTAAATGAAATTATGATTTTTTGTGACACGAAGGGGTGATTTCCGTTCCGGCTGGGCGCTTTGTTGCTGCCGCTCCGCTTTCGCGCAGAGCAGAGCTTCCTGGGGGCGTCCGATGAGCCGCTTCACTCGCGGTGCTCGCTCCAGGGTCTCATCTGTGACGCTGATCCCCAAGGAGTCGCCCAGCCTCCACTCCAATCACCCATATCACCTTACATGTATATTCTGGCATGTCATAATTTTTAAACGAATATGCAACAACAGGTGTTTTCTGTAGCGAAAGCAAAGCGGCAGCTACAAAGCGAGTAGCCCGTAGCAGAAAATCAGCCTCTTCGAATTAATGGTTAATCAATACACTTTTTAAAATTAACATAAAAGTTTTCAACAACATGAAACGGCACAATCGATGTGCCGTTTTTTTCGGAAAAAATCGAATAGAAAAGGAGAGTTTGCAAATGAAAAGTATTTCATTTAGAATAGAAAATTATATTGCATATGTAACAATAAATCGCCCAGAGGTGTTAAATTGTTTCAATTATGATACTTTATCTCAACTGCAACAAGTAGTAGATGAATTACATATAGATGAGGATGTCCGTGCTGTCATTTTTACAGGTGCTGGCGAAAAGGCATTTAGTGCGGGTGCTGATTTAAAAGAGCGAAAAACATTGACAACGCAAGAAGTACGTCGAAACGTACGAGCAATTCGAGACGTATTTAATAGTATAGCAAATTTACCACAACCGACTATTGCAGCCGTAAATGGGCATGCATTAGGTGGTGGATTTGAATTGTTATTAGCATGTGATTTTGCGATTGCAGTTAACGAAGCACTACTCGGACTAACTGAAACAAGCTGGGCAATCATTCCTGGTGCAGGTGGTACGCAGCGATTACCACGATTAATCGGTGAAATGAAGGCCAAAGAAATGATTTTAACAGCTGCGAAAATTACCGCTACAGAGGCAGAGGCTCTAGGCATCATTTTAAAAGCAGTGCCACAAGAGGCGTTGTTGGACGAATGTGAATCACTCGCAATGCGAATTATGCAAAATGGCCCTGTCGCTGTTCGTCAAGCAAAATATGCTATTACGCAAGGAATGAATACCGATCTACAAACGGGTCTTGCGATTGAATCGAAGGCATATGAGTTAGTCATTCCGACAGAAGATCGTTTTGAAGCTTTACAGGCGTTCAGTGAGAAACGGCAACCTGCATTTCAAGGAAAATGAGTTAGAAAGTAGAGGGAGAGAATGGGTGCAAATACACAGTCTATGATTTTTACGCTCTATGGCGATTATATTATGCATTACGGTTCAAAAATTTGGATCGGTAGTTTGATTCGTTTATTAAAAGAATTCGGTCACACAGAGCAAAATGTACGCGTATCTGTATCCAGAATGGTTAAACAAGGATGGCTGCAATCAGAAAAACGAGGGAATCGTAGTTATTATTTTTTAACAAAACGCGGTGAAATACGAATGCAAGAGGCAGCAAATCGTATTTTCAAATTAAAACCGACTCAGTGGGATGGAAAATGGAGACTATTAATGTACTCTATTCCAGAAGATAAACGACAAATTCGAGATGAATTACGTAAAGAGCTCTTATGGAGTGGATTTGGGTCCTTTTCGAACGGCTGTTGGATATCCCCGAATAATTTAGAAGAAGAAGTTAAACTCCTCATTCAAAAATATGATATTGCGAATCATGTAGACTTTTTTACAGCTGAATACATTGGCCCTCATGATCATGAAGCACTAATCGAAAAAAGCTGGTCGTTGGCTGAAATTGAGGCACGTTATGAGCAGTTTATGGATCAATATAGTAAGCAATATATTATTCATCAAAGTGCAATCTCAAGACAAGAAATGTCGGATGCCGAGTGCTTTGTAGAGCGTACAAATCTTGTTCATGAATACCGTAAGTTTTTATTTATCGATCCAGGACTGCCACAAGAATTATTACCGCCTATGTGGAGTGGAAATCATGCTGCACTATTATTCCAAGAATATTATAATTTATTGGAAGGTCCATCATGCCGTTTCTTTGAAGAAATATTCCATGCAGATAATTAAGAATGAAAAAAGAGCTTGTCCATATTTATGGATAAGCTCTTTTTATGTTAAAATATGGTTTTTTTAGCAAAGAGGAGAGCTTTTGAATAAAGTTCGATTAAAAGTAAGGTTGCAAACGCTGATTTTATACAGAAAGAAACCAACTGTTTTGAAACAAAATTTGATCAAATTGGATAACCATATCTATCGTAAAAATTACGGATGACTTTATGGAAGGTTGGCATATATTGTTCTAGAATGTTCTCAAATACGTTAGCAAGTTAGCAGCTGGCGGTTCACGGGAATTCTTTGTCCTCTTCTAATGCCAGCTCTGATCAGTTTGACCAGGTTTTTATGCCCTTTAGCAGAGACTGTGCACAAATAATGCCCGTCACCCTCTACGATCACTGGTTTTGGCGCAGGGATAAGGGTTGTTGTCTTTACCCTTTTTGATGGTCGAACTCCGTCAGATTATTTTATTATAGGCAAAGTCACTTGGTTTACCCAATCCTGAATGAATCGCTCTTGATGTGCGTTCAAATGAGGTAGGTTATCGCGAGTAAAGAATCTATGTTCGTGACTTTCTTCTGTTTCATGCATTAATTCTCCTGAAAAACAACTTGAATGGAAAATGATCTGGATACTGAAAACCTTATCTCCGTTTGGATATTCTGTAAATCCTTCTTCTCCTGAATAAAGACCAAACAACTTTAATTGTTCAACTATTAATCCAGTCTCTTCAAATGTTTCGCGCACAGCAGTTTCAAGAAAGGTTTCTCCAGGCTCCATAACGCCGCCTGGGATACCCCAAACATCCTGATCTTTTCGATGTTGGAGTAAAATTTGATTCTCTTGTTCAATAATAATTCCACAACCAACAGTCATTAGCACCTCATTTCCAATTAACTTACGAATTGTTTGTATATAGTTCATTCTTTTCCCCTAAAAATATAAATTTTTATTTATTCCTTTATAGTTATTACGATTATTGTTCCTATAAGTTCCAATTTTTGAGTGTTCTTATTAAATTTAACTTCTCTGTTAGTTGAAGTACTTTTCTTCGCAATCTCCAAAGTGATATTATCATAAATTTCCAGTAAAAAAACTCACCTCTAAAAATCTATAGAGGTGAGATGTTATATTCAAACTTTATGTTAATTGATCAGTTGGGCGCTTTGTTGCTGCCGCTTCGCTTTCGCACAGATAAAACATATGTTGCTGCCGCTTCGCTATAAGCCCGGGGCGGAAATTTCTCTTATGAAAGCGCGACAATCTTTATAGAGAACGTATTCATTTATAGGATCATGATAGAAGATGTTATTTTGGCAGCATATTGTCCATTTTGAGAAACGGTTGCTTCCACATAGCATGTTTTTCGGCCTTGCTTGACAATTGTTGATTCAACCGTAGCCGTTCCGGTGTGAAGTGGTCGTAAAAATGTTGTTTGCAAATTGATCGACGCAAATCCTTGATTACTTTCTAATATTGAAGCCATCGAATAGGCCATCGTAATATCTGCTGCAGAAGTGATAAATCCTCCCATGACGACTTGATGCCCATTTAAAAAGCGTTCATCGATATTCCAAGTGCAAACTGCTTTACCGGCAATAGCCGTTTTTACATGAATACCTAATGTTGTATCACATGCTGGTGGTTCAATTTCTCCAGCAATCACTCGTTTTAAGTCGATCATAGTTGTCATAATTGAACACCCCTAACTGAGTCTTGGAATGTATTCAATGTCCGATTTAAACATTGCCGAGCATCATCCATCATAGTCTCGATAAGAGTCGTAACGGTCGGTAAGTCTTGAATAATCCCTGCGATTTGACCGCTATTCATAAAACCGCCTTGTTCATTTCCTTCCATAGCACCTTTTATATGATAGGTTTCGGAAGTACGTTCTTGATAGTCAGCAAGTGTTATACCTCTTGCTTCGTCAGCGAGAAGCGAAGAGGTGAAAGGTGAACATAACACACGGCGAACTTGTCCAACCGAACGTCCTAGAATGACCGTTCCCACGTCAGTTGCATCAATTAGTCTTTGTTTATAGGTCTGATGTACCGGCATTTCCTGTGTAGCAATAAAGCGAGTTCCCATCTGAACACCAGCCGCTCCAAGCATTAACGCAGCTGCTAATCCGCGACCATCACCAACACCACCTGCTGCTACAACAGGTACAGAAACCGCATCGACTACTTGGGGGATTAACGTAAAGGTTGTCAATTCTAAATCGGAGTTTATTCCTGCAGCTTCATAACCTTCAGCAACAATCACGTCTGCTCCGCCTCGCTCGGCCTTAATAGCATGTTTAACGGAGGCTACAACAGCGATAACTTGAATATGATGTGCATGCAATTTCTCTATATATAAAGTAGGATTACCTGCCGATAAAGAAACGACCGGTACTTTATGTGTAATAGCTAATTGCAATAATTCCTTTGTATGAGGATTGACATTAATTGGCACATTGAGGGCAAATGGTTTTTGGGTTAGTTGCTTCGTTGCAACTATGCGTTCTTCAACTTCTGCCGGTGTCATTGTTCCACAGCCGATTGTCCCTAAGCCACCTGCATTCGATACAGCTGCAACGAGTTTAGGACTACTGATATTACCCATTCCCCCTTGGATAATAGGGTATTTTATTTTTAATACAGAACATAATTGATTCAAAAATAGCACCCCCGTTTAAAATATGTTATACTAAATTTTAGCAAAATATTCCGATGATTGAAAGGGTGATTTTTATGGAGATTACATACGCTTTAAAGAAGCCAAATGTTCATGAATCAGTATTTCAGGCGCCAGGCACGTATATTATTGGAGATGTTACGGTTGGTGAACAATCGTCTATTTGGTTTAACGCTGTACTACGCGGAGATGAAGATCGTATTACCATCGGAAAACGTTGTAGTATCCAAGATAATTCAACCATTCATTTATATGAAGGGGCTCCAGTTATTGTAGAAGATGAAGTAACAGTAGGTCATCAAGTTGTTTTACATGGTTGTAAAATTGGTCGCCGCTCGATTGTTGGTATGGGTTCTGTTATTTTAGATCATGCTGAAATTGGGGAAGAATGCATTATTGGAGCAAACACACTTATTACACAAGGCACAAAAATCCCACCACGTTCATTAGTCGTTGGCTCACCAGGGAAAGTCGTACGTCAGCTACAAGATAAAGACATCGAGTTAATCCAGTTATCAATCGACACATACGTCCAAAAGGGAAAAGAATTTAAAGAAATAGTAGAGGGTTAATTTGCTTGTTAGGATTGAGCGCAATATCGTGTCAAACTTAATCCTTTTCATGTTCTTTGTATTTCTTTGTTTGGATTTGTAAAAGAGGGATAATATTGTGAAAAGGTTCTGTTAGGTTATCATTTCTCATCTTTCCACACTATATAGTATTATTATGTTTAGAATTAAGGAGTGTGAGAGTATGAGATTTATTAAATTTCTTCTTATCATTGTAATTTTCATCGGTGTTATTGGTTATGGGGTTTATCATTATGGTATGAAGTATGCATCCGATAAGGTTGTTGATACTATTTCAACAGAATTAGAGCAAAGCGGACAAATGGATGAAATTAAAAATACGATTGAACGTGACCCTCAACTAAAATCATTTATGGAAGAGGCTAAAACTGCAGACAGCAGCAAATTGCCGTTTACAACAAAAGAAGAGGCTACAAAAGTAATTATTCAAAAAGTTGGGATTTCAGAGCTTAATAATATAAGAGTAAAAGTACAAAATGGTTCAATGACGAAAGAACAGGTCATACAAGAAATGGAAGGCAAATTAACAGATGAAGAAATAACGGCCTTAAAAGTAGTTATTTATAAAGAGTTATATAAATAAAACGTTGAAAAAGGCCATAAAAAAGGAAAAACAGGACGTGCTATTGTAGCATGCCCTGTTTTTTTTGCCTTATTAAGCAAAGAAGTTAAAGCCTCTGGCGGATGCCAGGTAATGATGCCGATTGGATGAAATGGAAGGGGTATTGAAAACGGAATACTTCACCTTGCTGCCTATCGCCCAACGAAGATTGGCTTTAGGGTTGCTCGGTAGCTCTTTCATCGGTATTGGACCAATCGTTAGTTTAGTCGCTTGTTTCTCTCTCATCATTTATGCAGCAAGACTTGGATTTTGGTCTGTTATCGTTGCCATACCTGCGATGTTGTTGCAACTTGTCATTATCATGCTGTTGTCCAAAGTGGTGATGGGGGCGATTGGGGAGGCATCGAAATCTCGATTAGGTTTGGAATTCGGGGCGTTGATCATAGGAGCCGTTATAGCTTTTCTTAACGTCGGTTGGTATTTACTTCCCTCGGTTAGCGTGTTCGTAGGGGAACCGTCGCAAGCAATTTCCTTAGCTGCTCGAATATTGCCATCAGGTTGGGCTATGGTAGCGATTGAAGCTGTAAATCGATCCCATTATTTTTTAGCTGTAGGTGTTCTCTGTGGTTTGGCTTTATTGTGTGGATTACTGTTGATTACATGGGCAAGACTGCTATCAGGAAGCACAAAAAATGAGGCTCGTATAAATCGATATAGCAGAAATAAATTATTGTTCCTTACTTGGGCCAACATTCTAACGCCAAAAACTTCAAAAATCGGGGTGGTCGTTCTTAAGGAACTGAAAACTTGGATGCATGATCCGCAGCGAGGGCGATTGTTGCGGATGGGGCTGTGGACGGGATTATTCTATGGCTTATTTGTATCGTTGAGTGGTGTTACTTTATTAATGCCCTGGGTCGGCATAGTTCTAGTGATGTTTACTTGCATGTTCTCGAACAATCTTTATGGGTTTGATGGTAGTGCTCTTTGGATGTCTATTACTACACCGAGTGCAGAACGGAACGATGTGCGGGGTAGGCAAATTGCATGGATAATGGTTGTAGCACCTGTATCGATCGTAATATCTCTCCTATTCCTTTATTTTAGTAAGATGGGCTGGGCGTGGGCATGGGTTTTGGCTTTGCTTCCATCACTATTGGGTGGAGGAGCGGGACTAATCTTGTTCCTCTCAGTTTACAAGCTCGTCCCTGTGACGGACCCTCATCGGCGTGGACGCGGAACAATTGTCTCTGGTGATGACATGAACGCAGGGAAATTATTTATAACTAATTTATTGTTGTTGATATTGCTGTTTTTTACTTCGATACCAACATTAGTCAGTTTGACCTTAGGGACGTTGCTACAGCAAAACTTGCTAAGATGGATGGGTGTACCTGTGGGATTGTGTACCGGCTTATTTATCGCTTGGTATTTCGGGCGCTTAGCATATCGTCGTTTGGAAGCTCGTGGTCCAGATATCCTCTCTATCATGCAGAGTGGTGGAATAGCTCAAGCCGTGGATAACAAAGTAGCTCAAACAGACGACACATTTTCTAATCTATCTGCGGGAAAGTCCATTTTGGTAGGTCTACTCATTACGATTGGGATTATCTTCACATTACCACAGGGGATTGTGCCTATCGTTCTAAAGCTTTTAGGCGTAAAGGTGCGAAGTTGGTTTATTGCTTTATATCTTCCAGAGAACGTCCAATTACTTATATGCATTTTCTTTGTTCTAGCTGGTGTAAGTGCTTTGATTATAACGAGAATAATAATTCGTAAACATAAGAATATGCAAAGGTAAAACACAATGACCATTGCTGTATTGGTAAATTATTCTGAAGATTGAACATCCATTGCGCTTAAACAATAATGCCTTATTTCATTAGAGTAAAGGTATTCGTTTTTTCAGGGAGATTACGTAGCATACTTTGTTTGTCTGTTGTTGGTATAAGGAAAGATGAGCTGGGTAAGTTATTGATTTTAAAGCAGAACGGCAAAAGATCTTGGATATTGACAGTGGTTCCTGAAGGTGAGAGGTGAATGATTACTCAAGTTCCTAGTTGTTTTGAAGATGACAATTTTGTCAGCTACCTGTCATATTCCGAAATTTAAGGTAGTGGAGAATTTATCTATACTCTTATGTAACAAGACTATTTCGTTATAAAAGAGGAGGCATCAGAAATGAAGATTATGAAATTTCTAGCAATTACTATTTTATTCACTACTTTCTTAGTTGGTTGGGGTGACAAAGGTGCTATGATAGAAAAAGACTACTATGTTCAAATTAACGAGGAATTACAATCTCCAAATAGCAATGGTCACTTCGTATACGCACTAGAGGGATATGATAAAGATGGAAATGAAAAGGTTGTAAGTTTTTTTGCAGAAAAACCTTTTAAACAAGGAACGATTGTCCGTGTCCCTAGAAGCTTAGAAGGATATACTGGTGATCCCAAAGTAATAAATGTGGATGACTTACAGGAAAATGCTAAAGAAAAATTCAATAAGAGCTAGTTTCAAATCCAAAACGCTATAAATAAATAGGCGCGATTTATTACTTTAAGCTGACTTCGAAAGATTGTTGCTGTTAAAACTAAAAGGCAGATTTAATCTACAAGACGTGTAGAATAAATTCTGCCTTTCTGTTTTGTTATTTCGTGAATTAGAAAAAATTTTAAAAGTCACCCATCTCTTTAAGTATAGTTCTTCACAATGTTATATAGGGATTCGTTAGGTTATAATCCCAATGACTTTAGTAACTAATTTTTAACTTTCTCCTATAATCGCTAGTATAGAAACGGAATAATTCGCCAAGTCTTGAACTGATATTGTTTATATTGTTCACCAAACAGTGTAACAAGAATTCTCTCTTCAATTGTTATACGATACGAATACGCGAGGAAAAATAAAATGATATTTATGATAATGGCAATGAACGAAGATGAAGAAATAGCAAATCCTAAAAAGGTCAAAAAAGACCCTAAATAACCAGGGTGGCGAATATATTTATATAGACCGTTTTGAATTAACTTATGTTCCCCCTGCATTCCGACATTTCTACTGTAAAATCTCCCTAAGATTTTCATTGAAGAAAATCTGATCCATACACCAATTAGCCCGACAATAACACCAAAAAACAGCATTGAATTCATCTTATTTATTGTAAAGAAATAAATTATCTCCGGAATAGTTACCATCAAGGCTAAAGAACCACAATTTCGTTTTTCTTCTTTAACAGGTGAACTTCTATAAAATTCTAATAATAAGTAAAGAAAAATAGGTAAAAATGCTATGAAAAACATAATTCATTTTCCTTTCAAAAATGGTTAGGTCACTAATTTGTAGATCCCTTCAGCAATACCTAATTGTTCTTCATTGTTCGATGCCTTTATTTTTGCAGGTATGGGCTCATATAAAATGCTTATTCACAAGCCTGCTCGGCTAATTGAATAGCAACAATATCCAAACTTTTTTGGCTAATACGTCCTATAACTTAAAAACTAATCAAAAATCGTATCTTTATGAGGATTTCTTAAGAATTCGAAAAGCGTTTTAATTTGACTTTCTGTGTTTCTCCCTAAGGAAAGGTTTGGTAACTTATGTTTATGATAAAAGTGTACTCCTTTTGTTTCCAAACCATTACTTGCTTGCCCACCAATAATTTCACATTGAATAAACAATTTATAATAATGATATGGTTGAGGCGGATGAGGGTGCTTATTCATATCCAATAAAGCAAGTAATTTCGTAGGAACTACATCGTATCCTGCTTCTTCTTTAATTTCTTTGACAATGTTTTCGCTAGGCGACAAACCTATATCGCAGAAACCACCTGGCAAAGACCATCTATCATCAATTTTTTCTCTTACCAGTAGTATTTTATTGTTAGTAAATACTGCTCCTCGAACATCAATTTTGGGTGTTTGATAACCCGTTTCATTCGTAAATAAATCTTTGATTTTTTGCATTTCTAATCCAGTGTATTCTAGCATTATTTGTGCACTTAAATTTCTTAATTCTTCATAGCGTTCAATATCGTAAACGTCTTTTGAAAAAGTTAATCCTGCCTGAGATATTGATTGTATCTTCTTCGCCCATTCTAACCATTTATAGCTCATGACGACTACCTATATTAAGAAAATCAACAAAATGCTTAACGCTGCTAAAAAAAGAATGAGGCTCTATTGTAAATTCAAAAGTTTGATAATCCTGCAACCACTGAACTCCTACAGTTTGTACATTTGCTGCAATTCCTGCTTGTATATCGGCATCACTATCTCCAACATACATAGCCTCATTACTCCGTACACTCAATAATGATAAAGCCTTGATTATTCCTTCTGGGTGAGGTTTTGGGTGAATAACATCATCGCCAGTTACTATGACATCAAAAAGGTAATCCATTTGAAGAGCTTGTAATGAAATGTCTAAACTTCTTCTTGCTTTTCCGGTAACAATGCCTAATTTAATACCATAGTCTTTTAAATGTTTGATCATTTTATCAATTTCCACATTATAGTTAACCAAGTTAGAATGGTTTTCTAAATATTTTTGATAATACAATTCAATAGCTTGCTCTTTATTTGAATTAATTAGATTTTCTCTAATAATTCCTGTTTCTGAAGGACCGAACATTGCTTTTATTTCTTCAGAAGAAAGGTCTTTATTGTCAAAGTCTTTGAAGACATTCTGAAAGGCGTAATAACAAATTGGTAATGTGTTTGCTAAAGTTCCATCGAAGTCAAAAATAATAGCTTTCATAACACCAATCCCTTCATTTTTTGTTTTTATGCCAATATTATCAAGTAAATAATTCGAAAGGGAATAAATAAATAAATTTTCCCAATAAAAACATTCGAAAAAAAGTATGGGGCGTAGGAAGGAAAATAAAATTATAAGTAAGTATAGAGGATGTGTTATAGCAGTCACATTTTAAAAATAAACCGTCTATGTATACGAATATGTTTATCACGAAAACTAAAGAGATTAATTTAATTGTATTAGACGATACGAAGAAGGTATGAAATATCCTCCGATCTGATCTAAATTAATAATTGTAAACATTATTGAGAGGACTCAACAAACAAAGAAAGCATAAGGCGAATGCCTAAAGTAGAGAGTTTTTAGACGGAAAAAGGGTAGCATTAGAGAACCTAACCTTTAATTGTGAAATAAAGTAAATATGGAAGAGAGGCTATTTTATGTTGAAGTTTATTGGCTCGGGTAGTGCATTTAATACGAAATTAGGCAATACATCCGCTTATTATAAAATAGGAAATCAAATGTTGTTAATTGATTGTGGTAGCAATATTTTTCATCGCATTAAGGAACATAATTTACTGGAAGGCATTGAGGACATTCATGTATTAATCACTCATACGCATGCGGACCATGTAGGAAGCCTTGCTGATTTTATTTTTTATAGCTATTTTTGTCATGGCGAAATGGCAAAATCTAATGTATGTGTTTATTCCGTTGATGATGTAAAAATTGAAGAATTGTTAGCTATAAATGGTATTATTCCAGGCGTGCAATGTTTAATAAAAAAATGTCAAGCGGATACACAATACACACTTCATTTCTGTAAAGTGCTTTTCGAAAAGTCTAGTCATGTTAAAGAAATACCTTCTTATTCAATTGAATTATCTATAGATGACAAACTTATCTATTATACTGGAGATACAAATAGCCTAAAATCCTCTTTACTAAATCCAATGGCATACGATTATGTTTATGTTGATACTTGTAAAGCTGATTATGAGGGCAATGTACATTTGTCCTTACGAAAATTAAGTGAGTTAGTGAGACCAGATGTACGTTCAAAATATTGGTGTATGCATTTAGATGAAGGCTTTGACCGTCAAGAAGCAGAAACGTTAGGGTTCAATGTTGTAGCGAACGAATTATAAGGGCGTTCGCCATCAGGAAAGTAAGTAGCATCCTCTATTTGGTTAAAAACGGTATATTTAACACACTTGATGATAAAATGGGAATAGTATCTGAAAGGGGGAGAGAAGAATGGGTTTCTTTATTGTAATTTTCGGATTCATTATTTTAGTAGGTGTGATTAGCTTAATAAAAAAGGAATTCTCTAATGATGATCGTTCAATAGAAAGTCATGCCAACCATTCGAGTAGTCATATAGATTATAGTTCAACAAATTCATTCGTATCCATTGAAGATTCAAATACAGACAATTGCTCGGACAGTGTGTCTAGTTATAGTGATACATCTAGTTGCAGTGATAGTGGTGCGTCGTCCGATTAGAATAATATTAAAAGCTGTAGCGTTTGACACTACTACAGCTCAGAATTGGTCTTGCCCTTATAATGGCTTAGCCATCAACAGCATTATACCACATAGAATGAAAAATGACAGTTCGAATGAGAATTTATTTCAGTGAATTGTATATATCGTTGAATAGATGACACAAATGAGATTTAGCTTTTTTCAGCAAATAATATTGTATTGAAAGCAAGCATCAGCTACATTCATCTCCCAACTTACAGGTGGGAGATGAATTCGATTTTATGGTGTATTTTAGTGGGCTTTGGCAATATATATTTGCTGCTAACGCTACGCTTTCGCACAAAATATTTGTTGGTCTTAAGCTTCCCGCTAATTCCGGGCGCAATTATTATATAGCTATTCATTAATTGTTTCAGCAAATGTTTTTCGACCTGGATTAACTTTATTTACGATAACATTTACTTTACTAAGTGAATCTGCTGTCAATGGAATTTTGCCATCTTTCTGGACTTTTTTCCATGCTTTTACGTTTTTTCGATATAGGTGCTCCGATAAGCGGAAAACATCAACATCTATTTCTATACCTGCTTCATAAGATTTTTTAATATCTTTTTTTACTTCCTTAATAATACCTTCTCTTATTTGGTCGGTGTTTACTTTTCCTTCGAAGCCATTAATGATCGCATTTAATTTTATTTCCGCTTCAAATGTTACTTCATTGTTTTTTACAATTGGTTTAATTTTTGTGCTTAATTTTTCTAAATCAACTGTTAAGAATTCTTTTTCTTTATTGTTTAATTTAATGGTTACGTCTCCTCGAGTTTTTTTATGGAACATCCATTGAATACCTCTTGCATTCCCATCATTTATATAGCCTTTAAATCCATCTTTTGAAACTACTCCGAAACCAGATAATGCAGTTTCCTCTGTTGGTTTATTAGTCGTTTCCCAGTTTTTGTTAATTGTTACAAGTGGCAAATTCACTTCATGACCCGGTTCATTTAAGCTGATAATTAATTTTCGTAAATCAACAGGCTCTACATATGTTTGTAGCTCTTTTGTATGCATTGGATTGCTTAGTTTTGAAGCGGTTAGGGATTTATTTAATATTGGTGTGATTAAAAGAATATCTTTAATAGAGTCCTTTGTAACGTATGTCAATATTTGGTATCTCGTTTCCCGATGCCTTAAAAAACTGTCAATAACAGGAATTGAGTTCGCGTCTTTTAAGGCATCCTCAGAGAAAAGAATAAAAGTCATATGTCCCCAGAAAACTTTTTGATCGATGGAGCGATATAATTTAAAAAAAGCTTCTTCCATCGTTTTACCTTTCGCAAATCCAATTTCTGATGGTGCTGCTTGAGGAGTAGGTCCTTCAGATTTAGCTACATTCGCAAAATTTATGATTTGCATATATATTTCATATTGACCATCTTTATAATCGATACCAATTCCATCAATATAGTACATTCTTTGTGGTTCTTTAACATCCCAACATCCGGCGAGTAATAGTATAGCTGTTAAACTTACTATTAACAAAAAAATTTTTTTCATTTTTGATCCCTACTTTTAGAAATTCTGTGCAATCTTTTGGAGTAAAGGGGTTTTGTTTATAGCTTGGACAAAAAATGAGAGGATTATAAGCAGTGAAAAACTTAGAATAGCTAAATTAAGCCATTTTAAACAAATGACCAGGACTCTTTTTATAATGAGTCCTGGCTTATTTCTAATAGTGAAGCAAGATGAAGAAAGTCCCCCTAAGCACTTTATATTCCTGTATTATCACGAAGCTCTATAATAGTTCCTTCAGGTGCTTTTAACTTACAAAGCTGGCCATTTTCAACCTTATAAATAATTTCATCATTTTTAGGAATAAAATGAACATTCATGTCCTTCAACCGTTCTACTTCTTGACTAAGATTGTCAACCCATAAACAGAAATGTACAATGCCTAGAGCATTTGAATTGCATGTATCAAGTTTTTCATTATACTTTCCTGTTTGAAGTTCAATATAAAATGTTCCAAGTTTTAACCAAGTGTTAAAATGTCTATCGTGGAAATTTGGTGACTCCTGCGCTACTTCAAATCCTAATACTTCGCTGTAAAAAGTTAAAGATTCATCATATGTATTCGTTTGTATGCAAATGTGGTGCACATATTTTTCAGCCATAAAGTTTTTCTCCTTTTATGTTATAGTCATATTTTAATATAAATTACATAGCTAGTGAAATGACATCTAATTATCTTGAAATACAATTATACAACGCATTCCTTAGAGCAAGTTCTCTTGGTTCATTAGCCATACCAAATCCATGTTTATTCATAGCGTTGGCATATCCTAATCCCTCGTTTGGATCAGCAAAGCAGAATGAACCACCAGCTCCAGGATGTCCAAAAGAGCTTTCACTCCGACCGAATTGCATATCAGGGGAGTTTTTCCAAAATTGGCGTGGCGCCCATACTTAAATTCATTCCAATCAAATGATACTTGAATAGTTTATTAGCGAGGAAATAGCATTTAGCAGATATTCTTACAAGTATAATTTACGCCAAAAAGGGTAATTTATATATCGGAGGTGATAACTTTGACAAAAGAAAAGCGCAATAAAAGTGAAGAGGAACAAGTAGAATTTGGAGCAGATTTAAGCCCTGACGATTTAGATGTGCGTGAAGAAAATGATCTAACGAATGAACAAATGAACAATACAAATGAAAAACAACACAATGAAAACACTTCCTCAAAACGTAATAAATAATAAGGAATACACATAAAAATTTCCTACCACAATCTTTTGGTTGTGGTAATTCGAATGTTTTCTTTTACATAAGAAGCATTATAATAAGGTTTTCATGTAAACTATTTGAGAGAGGAGAAATAGCATGACGACAAAATTTAAAATTGAAGTTCCGCTTCTGCCAAATGATTTGGCTCAAGGAACTTTTGAAGACATTTTTTATGATGAAGAACCTTATTTATCGAATCAATTGATTACGAATATAAGTAGAGAGAATGATAATATTGAACGTTTATTTTTATCTAAAGTTATGTTTCAAAAAGTATCTTTGCTTAACTCGAATTTCAATAAAATTGATATGACTGATGTCATCTTTGAAAACTGTGACTTATCTAACTCCAAATTCAACGAAGGAATTATTCATCGAGTTACATTTAAAAACTGTAAGTTGTTAGGTGTTGATTTCTCGGAGGCAAATTTAGGGAACGTTTCTTTTAAAGGTTGTAACATGAATTTATGTAACTTTGGGGTAGCGAGACTAAAACAAAGTTGTTTCGAGCAGTCATCATTACGTGGGACAAGCTATTACGACTGCCAATTGAAGAAAGTGAAATTTGAACATTGTAATATAGATGACGTTGATTTTAGCGACACGCCTTTAAACAATGTAGATATCAGTACATGCACATTTGAACGATTAAATGTCACATTGAAAAATTTAAGTGGCTGTGTAGTGTCCACTGAACAAGCAATTGGCTTTGCAGAACTGCTAGGTTTAAAGGTTAAACGATAGTATGTCACTATTAAGAAAAATAGGTGTTTTATCCAGAGAAGAATTAGCCTTCGATGAAGAGGTTATGATAGATAGGGGAGAATGTTTTGAATCAAAAGGTAGTATGGGAGAATGAGGAACAGTTTGGCTGTGAGCATTTAAGCATTATTAAAGAAGAAGAAAACTTCTCAGCGAAAGGGACAATTATATATGTAGAAGGGGATGAATCTAATGCTCATATTGTAGAATACAAAGTTGATCTAGACACCAATTGGTTTACTAAAAAATTAACAATAATGGTTGATGATCACAACAGTTTAAAATTAACGTCTGATGGAAAGGGAAACTGGTTCGAAAATGATGGACGGGTAATTGATAAGCTAAAAGGTGCAATTGATATTGATATATCTGCAACGCCATTTTCAAATTCACTTCCTATCAATAGAATGAATTGGGTCCTTGATCAAGAGGAACATTTCGAAATGGTATACATATCGATTCCATCGCTTAAGGTAAAAAAAGTTCCCCAATCCTATAAATATTTAAATAACAATGGTAAATTGAGATATTTTAAATACCGTTCTTATGATTATGAAACAATTATATGTGTAGACGAACAGGGTTTGGTTATAGACTATCCGAATTTATTTAGAAGAATATGGTGATCTAAAGGGGGTAGGCTCATGTCAAAGAAAATACAAAGTGTTGAATGTCGATGCTAGGACAGCTTTAATGTTGAAAAATTTGTCATTACAATAATTCTAGGAGTATTTATTCATTCCATTATTTATTGGAACTACATACAGTATTGCATACGGTATCAATGGTACTGCGCCTGCCATGCTTGTAGCTTTAGAGTATCAGTAGGAATTGAAAAAAACAGTAAAAATAAAAATTTTGTATTCATGTATTTTAAGTATTTAATTTGTTCATTCATTTTTGCACTATTATTTAGTTTAGTTAATTTTGATATTGATACTATTAAAGACGCTATTTATCTAACAACTATTTCAATAGGTAGTATTTATATTACATTATTTGTTATTGTTGATTATATTTGGTTCATCATCCAAAGTTGTGGATTGTAAATAGTTGATTGGAGTGTAGACTGAGTGACTCCTTGGGGTCAGATCAAGATCACAGGTGTCACAGATGGGACCCTACAGCGCAGCGGATGTTTTCTGTGCGGAAGCGTAGTGTTTAACGTAGCGGCAGCAACAAAGCGCCAACACGTTTTGGTGATGATCCTTATATTTTGAAATGCTAAGTATAATGTGATGAAGATTCAGCTTTAAAAAAGATAATGGTACTACGAGGAGAAGGGAGATTAAATGAATGATTGTTAAAAGAAACTACTCTAATATAGACGTACAAAATTTTGTAAATTTGTTTTCTTCAAAAATTAGTAATGGTTTAGAGCTCACATACAGAAAAGAGACGTTAGAAAATATTAAAAACCATAAAAACTTTACTGATGAGCTAAAAACAGAATGTGGGATATACTATTTCATTCAAGATGATATTGTAAAGTACGTTGGTAGAGCACTTCCTGCAGTTGGATTAAGGTCCAGAATTTTAAATCAAATGAACGCTTTTGGAGATGTAGAATGGGATAAGGTAATTACGGATAATAGCTCGGAAGTTGCTGTATTTATTTTCAATAATAGAGAGCAATGGTATTTCATTTCTGCATTAGAACATTATCTTATAGAGAAACTAGAAAAACCAATCTTTAATAAACGTTGCTAAAAATTTAAAGTACTATTTGTGGAATATTTGTTATTACATGTGTCAAAGACTGCCACAATAATCAGTGAAGTGTGCAATGATAGCGAACAGAAGAGAAAATAACTAGACTTCTCACAAATGTGCAAGTTTGGTGCTGTATAACACTAGAGACCAGGTTTTTGCATGTTGTTGCGTAACATAACCTGATCTCTTCTTTAAGACAAAAAAATTTAAGTGCTTTACAGTTTTTAATTTTACAAAGATGAATTTACTAACTCTATAGTGTTTTTAATAAAATCTTGATAATGCGTTTTGGGTAATGAATCTATTTTACTAGCTGCCTTTTTTGCATAAATAAGCGCTTCCTCTATTTTTCCAAGTTGCATAAGACAAATTGCCCTATATGAATAAGCCGTGTAAAGAATACATAATTCAAGCGGGTATATAGTTGAGCCCGGCATCTTGAACTTTTCAAACGCTTCTAAGGCTTCATTGAGTTGACCTTTTCCTAATAAAGCTTTCCCTTTTTCAAGATAATAAAAATCACTTCCGATATTCCCCTTTAGTACTGTAGCAAATTTATCTAAGTAAAAAAGAGCTTGCTCATAATCTTTTGGTATTTGATTATAATAATGAGCTTGAAGCAACAGTGTATAAGCTAAGGACTTATCATTTTCACTAAATATAGCAAATTGTTCGGACTTTTTTATAAAATAAGCATAATCATTTTCATCATTATGAAGAAGGGCTTGGAATGCTGCAATCCGGAAAATATTATCCATCTTATAATAGACCATTTTCTTCTTAGACATAGCAATTAATTGATTAAGCTTTTCCTTCCCTGATTTATATTCACCTATCCCAAAAAGTAAGATCATTTCAACGTAATTCGCCTCTAATTCAACTAGCATATCAATAACTTTTGCTTTTTCATCATACTCTTTTCTTACACTTTTTAACATATTCAGGGCATTAAGATACTCGCCCTTTTTTGCATGGTATTCAACTACATATAATTTGACAGCTAAACAGTGGCTATAAAGAGATAATCGATCATAGATTGATATAGCCCGATCTATCAACATTTCTCCATTTTTTTTATCGGACTTCATAACTGTTCTTCCGGAGATTTCTAATATCCTAGCAGATTCCACTGAAATGGGAAACTGTTGGTCAATAATGTTTTGGGTCAAATTAATGATCTGTTGATCATTATTTTTTTCATATTCTTCCTCTAATATATTAAATAAGTTTTTTAGCTCATCAGGAGTAGGGTTCCCTAACAAATATTGAGGATCACAGCCCAACTGGTGCGCTATAAATTTTAAACTGTCCATTGAAGGGTTTGCGCGCCCATTTTCAATCATACTTAACATTCCTTTGGACATTTTCTTCCCTGTTAGTTCTACAAGTGTCATTCCTTTTTCTATTCTTAATTTTTTTATTCGTTGTCCTAACTCATTCATTTTCCAACATCCTTGATATTCAGTTTATAGGTTCAATTATATTAAACTTCAGCTTGAAAAGGCAATTATTACATGTTACGATAAAGTTCAATTTAATTGAACTTTCTTGAATTCGAGTTTATGAAATTAGGAAAGATTTTTTATAGAAGAGAGCTTAAAAAAATGGAAAACGAGGGATTAAACATGGGTGAATTTATTGAAAATGAAGCAGGTCAAAAACTTGATATAGGTGGTATCAAATTATATTATGAATTGTTAGGTGAGCATTACGACGGTCCAACACTTGTTTTCGAATCTGGGTATGGAGTTCCTTTAGAAAACTGGAATTCGATTAAAAATGAAGTATCAAAGTTCTCAAGAATGTTTATTTATGACAGAGCAGGTATCGGAAATAGTGAAATAGATGACAGACCTCAGCATAGTAGACAAAGTGTCGATAACTTACATGCATTACTTAAAAAGGCAGGTGTAAAGCCTCCGTATGTCTTAGTGGGTCACTCAATAGGAGGATTAAATGTAAGATTATTTGCAAGTAAATATCCAGAAGAAGTTGTAGGAGTAGTTCTCTTAGATTCATCTCATGAGGATCAAAATAAAATATTGCCTCCTTTATTTACAAAAGAAGTTCAGGAAGCGTATTTTAATCAATTTACTATAGAAGGATCTCTTATTGAGGTTGAAGAAAGTTTAGAACAAGTGCGTACTTCTAAATCATTTGGAAATATTCCATTGACTGTCGTTACAGGGGGTCTGCAGCCTTTTCATACAAAGGAATCGATGGCTGCTTGGATGAAATTTCAGAAAGAGCTTGCAAACTTGTCAACAAAAAGGCAACATATTATCGTTGAAGATGCCGGGCATGCAATACATATTGATAAGCCAGAAGTTGTTATTGATGTAATAAGAGATATTTTAAGTATAGTAGAGAATGAAAAAAAGCACTAAAAAAATTTAATCTAAAATTCAGTATTTATGAGTATGGTGAAGTTGAAACTGTATTTTATAGGTGGGGAGTATAAGCCTGGGAAACATTGGCCAAATAAAATGCTTTAGAGAAATTAGTGAGTAACTTAGAAATTTAAAATATACATTCAGATACATATGAAAGAGGAGAAAGGCATGTACGTTTACGGGGATTGAATTCCGTTCATGTTTTTCTATTGCCATAATATGTTTTTCGTTGTTGCTTGAACCAAAATTGTATTTGAATAAAAAATAAGACCAAGACCTTCCGTCTTGGCCTATTTTATTGTTTATTTTGAAAAAATGTTTATTTACTAGTGTGCAACTTGTCCGCCATCTGCAACATAAACATAACCGTTACAGAAGCTTGCTGCGTCTGAAGAAAGGAATACAACGACTTCAGCAATTTCTTCTGGTTTAGCAGCCCGCCCCATTGGAACGTTGGAAACCACCTCATTCCAAACCTCAGGATTATCTTTCCACATTTGAGTCATTGGTGTTTCTGTTAAACCAGGTGCGATAGCGTTTACTCGGATACCGTCTCGAGCGTGGTCAATTGCAGCTGCTTTTGTTAAACCAGTTACGGCATGTTTTGCTGTTACGTATGGTGCCATATTTGGATCGGCAATGACACCAGCTACTGAAGCTGTGTTTACAATTGTACCACCGCCATTAGCAACCATATATTCAAGTTCATGTTTCACTGCAAAGAATACACCTTTAACGTCCACTGCCATTACTTTATCAAAAGTATCTTCTTCAATATCTACGAATTTTGCTGGTTTATTTAAAATGCCTGCATTGTTGAATGCATGATGTAATCCACCAAATTTTTCTACTGTCTTTTCAACAAGTGATTTCAATTGCTCTGGACTTGTTACATCTGTTTTAAAGAAAACAGCTTCTTCGCCTGCTTGTTGAACTAGTTCTACAGTTTCTTGTGCACGGTCATCAACATCGCCAATAGCAACTTTCGCGCCACGACGTGCAAAAGCTATTGCTGTAGCACGTCCAATACCAGTAGCTGCTCCAGTGATTAAGACAACTCGACCTTCAAAATCTTTAACATTCATATTATTGCCTCCCCATATGTGTAGGTTTTTCTTTTCATGTGTAGTATAGCTTTCAGTAAAATGCCTATTCAATATTTTTGAATGAATGAGCTTATTCCTTTATAGTAATAAGCATAAGAAGGTGACTAATAATGCAATTAACTCAATTAGAGTATTTTATAGTAGTAGCCCGTTTGGAACATATGTCGAAAGCTGCTTTGGAGCTAGAGGTTTCGCAATCTTCATTAAGCAAAACGATCGCTCGTTTAGAGGATGATATCGGGGTACCACTCTTTGATCGAAGAGGGAAATCTATTCGTTTGAATGAATATGGACGCATTTTTTATGAGAAGGTGGAAAAGGCTTTAGATGATTTACAAGAGGCGAAATCAGAAATTCAAGAACTGGCGAATATACGAGAAGATAGTATAGCGATTAATGTGATGAATTCAAAACTACTGCCAAAATTATTTTATGATTTTTATAAAAAGCGTCCAAATGTTAAAATCCGACAATATGTATTGCCAGATAAATTAGCTCTACAAAAAATAATTAGTGGCGAAATTGATTTAATGATCGTTATTAATCCGATTAAAGATGACAGAATAGAGTGGGTTCCATTATTTACTGAAGAAGTCTTTTTAGTAGTGCCAAAAAATCATCCACTAGCTGCTAAAGAAAGTGTTTCACTGATTGAGACTAAGGATGAACTGTTTATTTTGTCAGAAACAGGACAAAATTTTCGCACAACAGAAAATCAATTATTTGAAAAAGCGGGCTTTACTCCGCAAATTGCCTTTGAAGGTGAAGATTTATCGATTATTTTACAATTGGTGAATGAGGGAAAGGGAATCTCTTTTATTTTTAACTATTCATTTTTAGATCAGTATTTAGACAACGTAAAAATATTGAAAATTTCAAATCCTGACTGCTTTCAAACAGTAGGGATTGCTTGGAATAAAAAAAGAAAAAGTTCATTTGTCGTAAATAGTTTCCGTGATTTTGCTATTTCATTTTTGATAAACAGTACAATATAGATGTGTGAAAGGTTCTGGTGAGGCTAATTGCACGTTTATTTTTGAGTTAAATAAAAAGGGTCACTTACAGGCTAGTGACCCAAAAAACTATATGGAACTAATAAACTTATGGGTTTTTTTTACCTTAATTGAAGATACCTCTCCGCAATTCTGACACAGTGTAAAAATAAGTGGAGAACCATTGGAAAAAAATGTATCAACTGGTTTTAAAGTAGCATAACCATTAAGTTCCCCCTGAGAAAATGAATCACTACCACAAGACTTGCAAATCAATTTATTGTTTTCCACAATATCACCTCAGTATGTAATTAATGTAAATTATAACATAAATATAGCCGAGACGTTATAGACGCTAAAGGTAGAGAAGCTAGACAAACTAGTCCACATCTTAAATAAGGAATGAAATTGAACTATTGATAATAACACCATACAAGGATACAGAGGTGTTACAGAAAAATCTCTAAACAAATCGTCCTTAGCAATAGATAGAATATTGTGAAACTTATTTGAACTTAAGTCGTAGTAATAGATAGGGAGGAGGGGTTAGCTTGAAAAAATACTTATTATTTGCAGGGGTTTTTACGTTGGCATTTGTAGTAATGCAAGTACTATCAGGCATGCTATTAACAGTGTTTTATATGCCTAGCATACGATGGGAAGAGGTGTCGACTTTACCTTCACAAGTGGTGTTTGGAAATACAAGCTTCATTCCGCCACTTATTATTACTTTAATAGCGTTAGGTATTGCTTTTGGTAGTACCAAGCTAATCAATAAAAAGGTTGTTCACTAATAAAAAGGAAGGGGTCTCTTCCCTTCTTTTTTGAATGAAATCATGCAAGTCCTTAATTAATTATTATAAACTAAGCAGCTTTGCTTGCCTTGCCTTTTACATAGCAGTGAAGGGCTTTTTTTATGTGTTGTGTAATTCAAGGTGAGCAGCAGACGAGTTATAGTGTAAATGATTACATAATGAACTTAGAATACGCGCATTTCGCTGAACAATTGCTTAAAATAACCAAAATTCTAATAACAAAAATGATAGAGCATTGTTGCAATATATATGGTATAACGTTCTATATTTTAGTATAATATTCTATGTTTTTAGCAAAAATAAGTTTCCTTTATTCGGATAAAGGACTGAAGGAAGGAATTATATTGGTATATTTAGGGTTGATCATGATTGCTTGTTTATTTTTATATTTACACAGAGCGTCATTTTCTTTGGTGCCTGATTCAAAGTTACAATTACCAATTAAACGAATGGATAAGTTAATTGTGTTTGCTCCTTTTGTTACAGTAGTCGTGTTTTCTATTCTTTTTTTACGGTACTAAAGGGACAATTAGCTAATAGAATATCGCATGCTTTAATCGTTTTTAGTCTTTGGATTTTTTTCACCTATTTCATAAAAACTTTATTTGGTTATTGGAAAAATAAAAACATATTATTAGTTTCTTTAGTTGGAATACCTTTGACGCTATATTTTATTTTCCAATTGACTCCATTAGACAATTATACACAGTTAGTTTTCCTGAAAATAGGGAATGTATCATTTATTGTAGGTCTAGTATTAATCGTTTTATTTTATTCGAATTATTTACATAAAAGGAAAATTAGAATTGGCGAAGGATAATTAAAAAATAAGGTGATTTTAATTTATTCGCCATTAGAAAATAGAAGCGTATTCGGGATTAATCGAATACGCTTTATGCTTTATTAATTGTAATTAGTTTTTATGTTCAAGAATTTTCTAGCGATGGTTAATTAGTTAGTACCAAAAAAGCTATAATACTTAATCCATATAAGCCCATAAAACCGAGACTCATTTTTGATAATTTAGTGCTAATTGAAAAAGCTTTTTGTAATCCTTCTTTAAAAAGATGCACAATGAAAATAGATACTGCTAAGAAAAACGATACCATTGCAATGATTAACGCAATTTGTTCCATGAAAATAACCTCCTGTGATGTTCTATATTGTAGAATAATAAGTATATTAATCAAACCGACAAGCAATAATACATTGCTCATTCGAATACCAAAAACTTCTCGTTCATTTATTTCAATTTTCCAAGCATCAACTATACCTCTGAGTAAATCAATCGTCAAAAAGAATGTCCAATCTTTTTGTTCTAGTAGATCAAATAATTCATCGCCATATCGTTTTCTCCAACTTCTTGGATACAAATAAATTAACCACTTCATATAAGCCCAAGCCTTTTTGCGCCAAGTGTAGTTATTGCTTGGATATCTTTAATTTGGTTGCTTAAATATTCACGGCCGGCATCTGTTAGCCTGTAAGGTTTTTTGCGATCATTTGAGGCAAGCACTTGAATATAGCCTGCTTTTTCTAAACGTGTAATTGCTCCGTATAAAGTTCCAGCACCTAACTTAATACAATAATTTTTTTCAATATCCTCCATAATTGCATAGCCATGACAATCTTTTTCTGCCAGACTAATCAAAATAAACAGTGAAGGCTCTGAAAATCTATCTTTTTTCATACAATACCTCCTTTTAAAAGTTTATTACGTTTGGCGATATAACGTATAATGTAATATTAACTGATATTTACAATTCATGCAATAATAAGTTGTTTAAAAGAGAGAAAAAGCCTAATTTTTTTGCCATTAACTTGTCCTTGTCAAAACACAAACATAATCATAAAAGGAAAAGGTCTAATTTTCTGTAAGAATTTAGGCTTAAAGCATTACCCGAAATTAAACATAGTGGCGTTAATTATACGTGATAAGGAATACGAGTTGAAAGTTACGTTGTTCATGACTCGGAGTTTTGAATGATGAAAAATCATTTGGGGCTCTAAAAATTATCATGGAAATATAAGTAATTTAAAGCTTATAATTGGAATAGGTGATAAAAAGTGAATAAACATAATAACAAGATAATCAATATCGCTGATAATCGTGGTCTATATACAAAATATCAACGTACCACTGCTCCGAGTGTCATCTTTATAGCTGGATTAGGCGATAATTTTAAGACATGGAAAAAGGTTCAAGACCGAATATCGGATGTAACGTCAACTTTGTCCTACACGAGAGCAGGTATTGGTAGAAGTTCAGTGGCAGCTGTTCCGCAGACTTGTCATGATTTGGTCGAGGAGCTTTCAGAATTGTTGCAAGAACTTGATGTAAAGAAGCCATATATACTAGTAGGGCATTCTTTTGGTGGTTTAATTGCAAGACTGTATGCCAGTCTTTATCCACTCGACATTTGCGGCATGATTTTGGTTGACGCTGCACCGGAATTTAAAGAACTTGCGTATGAACAGGTTTTGCCGGAAAATTTGGTTGCAGGAAATAGAGAATATTTAGAAAACCCTTCGTTGAATAGTGAAAATATTGATAAAATGCAGAGCTATAAGCAAATAGCTGATCATACAAGACAAATTGACCTTCCTCTCACAATTATTGCAAGAGGTTTACCTGAAAGTGGGGAAGAGGGATGGCCATCTCAAAAGATATTGGAAATTGAACAAAATCTCCAAGCAGAATTCAAAAAGCTGTCAACGTCAAGCAAGTTTCGGATTGCTAGTCATAGTGGACATTATATACATCATGATGAACCAGAGCTTGTAATTGAGGAGATTATACGTATGTTAAAGGAAATCGAAAAATTACTTAATTAAAAAAAGATGATTAATCTTTTTCTTTGGAATCTATTGCTGAAAAAACAAAAAGTAATGGGGGAATTTCCTTGAGACTTAAAGTATTATCTTCTTTTATCTTTATTTTAATATTATTAGCAGGTTGCGATAGTGAAAAGGAGTTCACGTTAAATGATATACAAAAAGTTTAGTTAGAGCTAATTGACAAGGAAACTCTAAAAGAAGGACTATCATATTCTATAAAATTGATAAATGATAGTGATTACGTGATAAAGCAAAATAATGTTTTTGTTTCGTTCATGATTAAGGAAGGGGAAAATGCTTATAAAGGTAATGAATATAAGGTTGAAGCTAACGGAAACAAATTAAATATTCAACCAGGGGAAAAGGTTACTTTAAATGTGTTTATGCCGTTTGAGGGTATGGGGGATCAATCTTTGTTAGCAATTGATAATCCTATTATCCAATTAAAAGGTTTTATGGAAGTAATCGACGATAAACATCAGTTTACTACTGGAGGGGCTTTGATCAAGGATTGAAGCCAATTTTTATAGTGGTAATGCGCAGGAAGATCATCGGGCAGATGACATTAGCTCCTGATGAAACAGGTACGTTTCCTTAGTCTATACCTTCATAAAATGTAAAAACCAAGATTGCTTAATTGCTGCCTTGGTTTTTACTTCTTATTTAATTAAAAACACTAACTTTCATTAAAGGAAGATGACGGTCAGGGAACACAGTAGATGTCGTAAAGCCAATAGTCTTCGCGCCCATTTTTAAATAAAATCCTTCCGCGTTAGGATCACTATCAAGAGTAAACTCGCTTATTCCTAACTCCTTCGCTTTAGTTAATAAATGGTCCCAGATCATTCTCCCTAATCCTTTACCGATATAATCAGGGTCTATGAATAAGGTATCTAATTTCTTTTTATGAATAGTAAAGCTATAAAATGCTACTATTTTATTGTCACTTTCCATTACGTAAACTGGATTTTCTTCTATGTACTCTTTTGTTACAGTTAAATCATCTTTACACTGTTGTAGAAAATCTTCTGTATAGCCCCAATAGGCTTTTGACTTATAAGCCAAATTACTTAATAGATGACAATCTTGAACTTTTGCACGTCTAATTACCATTATAATTCCTCCGATTCATTATTTATGAAAACATTGAACTTATACCCCGTTTTATTCATAAAAGAGAAAAATATTGTTCAGTAAAATTATTGATTTTTTTGGAGTTTTATAAAGTATGAAATGAACATTACAGAAAGCCCTATAGAAATGTATAGTAGTGCAACAGAGTTATTTGGAATGAATGAACTATATCCGAAGGTGCCAGATAATCTGCTTCACCCGTTTGAAAATAACATGATGCCTAAAATTAGTATGATATACCCAAGTGTCGAATGCGTTTTCATCGCCTAGTAACCCCTAATATTTAGGTTATGAACTTATAAAAGGATAACATAATTAGTAGATATTTGAAAATATAGATTGAATCAATTACTGCACAATATGAGGGAAGAAACTAGAAAAAGGGTCACTTGGGATAGGAGTGACCCTTAGTAACAAGATTCGGAGGTGTAAGGCTAAATTAGCTTTACATTACTATTAATATGACAAGATAGTTTTTTTGTATAGTTCATAGCCTGTAAAATAGATTTTTAAAAAATTACAGGGTTAGATGGAACGCACAGACGCATCACCATTTAGTGCTAAAAAATATCTTCTGATATAAAGGGCTCCAATTTGATTAAATTTTATTCCAAATAATCATAAATTGTGCTGCTTCGGATTCAAGTGCAATTAGATGGTCCTCAGTAGAGGGTTCATCTGAAATTAACCTACCTTTTTGGACATTTAAAATTGCCGGCTTTATATCAGGTGAATGCTCAATGGTGAAATCTGATTGTTTTAATAGTGTCAAAGATGAGCGGCATTTATTTTTATCAATTCGTTCGTCCTTCCCTTTGAAATATAACTTGATTAAGTGTGGAACACCATCAATCTTTAATCCTAGTTCTGGTGACGAACGGACAGTTAAATATTCGCTACACCAATTGGATTTGCCAGGGTCAAACCATTCAATTTCTTTATTTTTAATAAATTTCAAATATGCTTTGACTGCTTCCAGGTAATTTTTTTGTTTAGCTTGAGCAACTTTGTTAGCAAGTGAAAGCAGGTAATCGTTACTAAATTCGTTCTCATGAAATTTTCGGATGCCATCCCGTAACGTTTTCCAGTAATCAAAAGCGGGATTGTATTCATCTTGATATTTTATTTGTCTAACCATTGAAGTTTTACCTGTAACGCCTTTGAAAGTAAAATCTGTAAATTGTGTAAGACCGATAGAAACTTTTTTTGAAGACACTTAAAACAACTCCTTTATTTGTCAATATTCCACGAAATACTTTAGATAATTTTCAGGAGATTGTAACATAAATCAATTACAATTATTCGGCCATGACAACGGCGTGTATTAACGACTAACAAGCATGGCAAGGCAATCTTCGAAGCTATCGGAGCAAGGGGAAACAAATGTGGTTTTGAAAATAACGATGTAGCCATTAAAAGAGCATGGGTTTAGAACTACTATAGATAAGTCAGAAAATAGTGGATAGTATTATGAAAGGATTGCAACAGGTAGAGGTGCCAAATGTTCAAAAAAGTTGCCGTTGCATGAACGCTTGGTATTAGCGGATAAGTGATGATTCAGAGGCTGAAACGGTTAGTGAATGATCTGTGTATGCCAGATGATGGCCGGGTTCAAAAGCATAAAGGATAATATATGAGTCACTCATTATAGTATGGTATATCAGTAATTGTTGCACGCTGGTAATTAAAAAGCTGCCTAACAGTTACCTGTTAAACAGCACATGGATATTGTTAATATAAAACAAAAAACGGGAAAAATCAACAATTTTTTAGTCGTTTTTGAAGCAAATTGCTTTTGTAAAGTAGTTTGTAAATGGTTGGTTTTAGGTCATCACTTAAATAGATTTGTTCGAAGGAATTATTTTGATTTTTGGGAATAATAAAAATGGTACTAGGATAAGAGTGCCCCTTAGTAGGTTTGGAGGTGTATTTGCTTTACATTACTATTAATATGTTAAAGTTCATACTTGAAAATAGTATAAAATAAAAAGCTGTAGCATGGTCACTCGCTACAGTTCTGTATGGGGTTTAGTACTTATTATAAGTTTTGTTGTATGAGCAATTAGTAAGCATATTCCAGTACAACGATATTTAGAGTCGGAAACAAATGTGGAAGGAGTCGAAAGGCTGCTTCTTTTTAGTTTTTCGAAAAGATTTGATACTTCAAAGTAGCGATGAAGTTTAGTTGAAGTAGAAGGAGTTATTGGAAGTTTATAGAATTAATAAGAAAAAATAAATTATTTGTGGGAGGGGATAAATTGAAAGTTTAGACAAATGGAGAAGTTTGATTTTACGACATTAGAAATGAATGATGAAGAAAAAGAATATACTGGAGAGGGATGACGGTTATCTCAAATACTTGAAGTGACTGTAACATTATTAATGATTTATCATACAACATCGTTTACTGGAAATCGATCATGGACGAAAACAGGTAAACCGCAACGAAAAGATAGTGTTATTGCTAAGAATGGCATATGGTGATTGATTATACGAATAGAAGGTTTGAGCTTGTAATGATGCTTCCAAGATGTACTTAATCTTGGTAGAAGGTTTTATTAGCATAACTTTATAGGAGGTAATAGTCCATGCCCTTATTCAAATATGGAGTGCTCAAAGGTAAAGTTGTTGACGTTAGACCTGTGGATTCATATGATAAGACGCCTCATTACGAAGTGCATATTCGAGCAACAAAGAAGGATAAAAGTGAGGAGGATTATCGGATTGCGATCAATGTTGCCTCTAAGGTACAGCCTTCAGAAGTCCTATATTTTGTTAGTGAAGATTTCAACTCAAAACAAATAACTATTATTCCAAATTACGAAGAAGGATTTACAGAAGTTACGAATGAAAATCGTGAAATTGCATTGGATTATATTCGTGGTGGCTTATTTGATCCCCAAAAAATGATTCCTCTCCCTGCAACCAAAAATGGACCAGACAATGACTTAAATGAAAAAGTTAATAAATATATGCAAGAGGCTATGGCTAAAAAAGCGACAGTTTATGCTTACGGAGAAAAATTTAAAACTGAAGATCAAAAAGATAAATATTTCGGGTTTTCTCCGGGTAGAGGCATTCATGATATTCATATGAATCAAGGAAATAGTAGGGATTTTAGAAAAGACGATGGGATATGGCAAGATGGTGGTGTATTCATTCATTTCGAAGATGAAAATAGATGGGTAGGTATATTCCTCGCATTCCAATCGCAGTCTTGGTGTACAGATGACAATGGCCATGCAACTAAGCCAGTAAGTGTATGCAACCATACAAATAGAAATTCAGTAATAGAAATGTAAAAAATCTAAGGATAAATGAAGCGGATTTTGCAATAGAGAAAGCAAACAGCAACATTTATCCTATTTTTGTTCCTAGATTTAGTTTTTTGAGAAGTAAACTAATGAACATAAACTATCTATACAATTATGAACAAGAATTTTATTTAAAATAAAAAGGTATTAATATTATAATATGGAAAAATGGTGTGCAACAAAACGTTCTTTTTATTGAAAACACTATGTATTGCTATTTGTATGCAAGGGAAACGAAGGAGGTCAAGATAAATGAAAATTACCATGCGATATGGGGTTGACGCCCCATTTTGGGTTGCCATTTTAATTATTATCGGGCTGATATTTACGTTATCTGGTGTGTTTAGTTCAGTCAATGGATTTGTATTAAGTTATGGTTTGATATGTCTTGTGACGGGCCTTTGGATGTTTACATACTCAACAACAATCAAAATCGCACACAGAGAAGTGATTTTGAATCTTGCGCAAGCTAAATCAGGTGATGAACTTCTTGATGTTGGAACAGGTCGTGGACTTTTAGCTATATCCGCATCTCAAAGGGGTTGTAAGGTGACAGCCGCTGATGTTTGGTCAAAATGGGATTTGGGAGGGAATGGGAAAGCTAAACTACGAGCTAATAGGGTTGCTGAAAATGTGGCAGAAATCGACATTGTGGATGCTGACGCTCGGGAAATGCCATTTTCGGACGGAAGTTTCGATGTTGTTGTCTCAAATTTCGTAGTTCATAACATTAAAAGTGTAGAAGGGAGAAGGAAGGCGATTTTTGAAATGTGGCGAGTTTTAAGGCCAAATGGTCGATTAGTCATTTCTGATTTCAGTAAAACTGCTGAATACATTCAAATATTGAATTCAGTTTCCAATCGCGTTGAAATAAAGCAATATTTTTATACATTTCCGTTTTCAAAAGCTGTTGTTGTGCAAAAGATTTAAGAAATCAATAAACAAAAAGGTTTATATAACTAGGGGAGCAAAAGGAAATGATGATTATAAGTTTTCTTTTAACGAGTTGGATATTAAGTTGGTTTAGGTTTGACGAGTTGTTTATTCAAGCGCTCAAGGAAATATTTAATAAAAAGGTGACGATTGCAAGTTATTATTTTGTATTTTTTTGTATTGGGGCAATTGGAGACATAGTCTTATTTTTTAAAGGAAATAGTATAACCAATTTATTCAGTTAACGATTAGATTTCGGAATAATGACACGTAAAAAGCACAGAACTCTCTGTGCTTTTCACTTTCAATCCTATAATAATGAAGAGAATCCTATTTACGTTTTGAGAAATATACAGATATATTCTAAGTGTATTGAATACATGCTGGCTTTTTCACTTATCTAAAAATTATTTCCTTTTACATCATTTTTTTGAGGTATGGAATCTTTCGCCATACAAAATGACTTAGCAAAAAGCTTAGAATGATTCCTAAAAATACCGTTATGAGAAATTTAGTCCAGACTGATATTTGTAGGTCATTCAATTTATATTGAAGGAAGACAACTACTGGGACATGGATGAAATAAACAACAAATACATTGTTTGCTAACATCTTTGACCAACGATTAGTGCCGTTAACTGTCTCTCTAAATAAAATTAGAAGACCGATTACAAGTGAAATACACAGTAACGTCTCAATTAATGATCGAGCCAACGAACCGAAGTTTTGTCCACCCTTTAAAAGAAAAGGATCTATCGTATTTCCTCCAAAATACAAAATGGTCACTATTAATATTCCAATAACAAGCCAGATGTATCCTGCTCTCGCACTCATAGTTAAAAACCATTTGCGATGATAAGCCATAATGCCTAAACAAAAGAAACTCACATACTGTGGTACATGTGCAAATTCAGTTTGAAAAATTCCTAAAAAAGCTGTCCAATGATCAATAGGAAACCATATCCTTGTAATAAAAGTCACTAAACTAACGACCAACCATAGGGAGAGAATCTGATAAACCTTAATGTTTCTATCAGACTTTTGTGTGAATTTCTTAGATGTAAAGAAGGTCCAGACCGAAAACACAATCGCATACACAAGTAAATGCTCTAAAAACCATAAATGGCCAAATTGCATATCAGGCCATGATGGCCCAGTCCAATTCGCAGGTTCATTACCAAGTCCAAAAAATATATTAACATAGTAAGAAAAAAATGGGATGGGTTCATAATCTCTGAAATTAATGTAATATAAATACATCAGAATTGGAATCATCACGAGAAATCCCAGTAGTAATGGAATACCAATTCTAATAAGCCGTTCTTTTAAAAACCGTTTTGGCCCTTTTCTTGAGGTTGATTGGGGGAGAAAATAGGCTGATAAAAAGAAAAACAAACTCATAAAAAATGCTGCATTTACAGAGAAAAATCTGCCTAACCAATTGATAGATTCATCATCCAAAAAAAACCACCAACCACCTGGTCCATAAGCTTATCCAGCATGGTGAGCTACTACAAGCATAATTAAAGCTATTTTTAAATTATCGATAAAATATAAACGATCACTCTCTTTTTCCACCTATAAACTCCTTTCCCACTAGTAGTTACACTGAGATAATATCAATGTATTTTTTATTATCTCAGAAAAATACCCCCTTTTTATAGGGTTCAAGCTGATTTGAACCAACTTGAACCTAAAAACGTTTATACAATATGATATTGATTAACGTTTTGAGGGTTGATCATCAAGTAGGGAAGTGAATTTAAGGTATGCGAATTACAAAATTTATCTCTCGCAAGCAATACCATCTTTGTCACGATCTTTCGAAGCATTTGCTTTATATAGTTCAGCTGATACAAAAGGTGCGTATTTTGTTTTTCCACCTTTATTTTTCACATTGGCATCTTTAGCAACGCCACCTTTGTAGTCCTTATTTAACTCTGTACAATTTTTGTATTTTTTCGCTGCGGCCTCTGTTGGCGTTGGTATGCTCATTGTTCCACCGATTAATAATGCACCTACGATAATTGAAGTAGCTAATTTTTTCATAAATGTTCCTCCTAAAATTATTTTTATTGCTAAATAATGAAATAACAATAGTGGTTTAAGTAGATTTCCTTCTATTATTGTTAATTGATGTAAAAAATAGGATTAATGACCTTGAGTAAATTTTACTATGATATTTGTGAAAAAACAATCCATTATTGTTTCAATTTGGAATATATTGCAGCAATTCGACTTTTGAAAGTTTAGTTTTTTACGGTATGTATTAGGACGTTGTACGGGAGATTTTAACGCAGTAGGATATAAACATAATGCCTACTGCAGATGAGTGGAGAGGGCTTTTATTATATAACAAATGTTTTAGCTAACTAGTGAAAGCATTCGTGACATAAGCATACTTTTTCCATTAGGTGACTGCTAATCCGCTCTAATAAAACTTATTTTTCTGAATTGTTAGAAAGTAATTCGGAATGTATAATTATTTAAAGGGGGAGGTAATAAATACCGTATAAATTGTTTTGGTGTCGTTAGTTTCTAAATAAAATAAAAATTATCATTCAGAGTTAAACAAGTAGGATATGTTCAATCCTCATAACGGTGTTCCACTCTATAATATTACCCTACTTGAAATTCTAAACTAGAAAACAATACTATTATACCTTTTTTTACCAAAACATTCTATGCAGTATCTTCATTTTGCTTATAGAGAATTGTTTCAAAACAATCTAGGGATGCGGAAGGAGATATGTTATGGAAAAAAACTCAAATCTATGGAAAATTGTATTTGTAGCTAGTTTTATAGGGTTAACAGTTGATGGTATGGATATCCAAATGTTGTCATTGGTTATGCCGAGCCTAATTGACGAATTCGTCTTAGATACGAAGGCTGCTGGTTGGATCAGTACATGCTCGCTATTAGGGATGGCACTTGGCGGAATTCTAGGAGGTTGGTTATCTGATCGTTTTGGCCGCGTTAAAATGATGACCTATATGATGATATTATTCTCAGTTGGAACGGCTCTATTAGCTTTTGTACAAACATATGAACAATTTATTATTGTACGTTTCATATCAGCAATTGGTATGGGAGCGGAATATTCATTAGCGACAATGTTAATGGCTGAATATGTAAAAGTTAAAAATAGAGCAACTATTATGGGTGTATTAGGTTCTTCCTATTCATTAGGATATTTAGTCGCGGTTTTATTAGCGGGAGCGATTCTACCTGAATATGGTTGGAGACCGTTATTCTTACTATCAATCTTCCCGGTTGTTGTGGCGATCTATATTCGAGTAAAAGTACCAGAACCTACTGGCTGGAGATTGGCTAAAAAACAAGCTAAGACATCAAAAGTAAAGAAATCAAATGAATGGCTTGCGTTGTTTAGGGATAAGAAAGTTTTTACAATCTTTCTCTTATGGATATTAACCTCTTCCTTATTGCAATTCGGATATTACGGAGTAGGTACTTGGTTACCGACGTATATAGTGAAAGAATTAGGCTTTAATTTCAAAGAGATGACAGGATATTTAATTGGAACATATACAGCATCGATTTTTGGTAAAGCACTTGCTGGTTGGGTTGCCAATGTAATTGGTCGTCGTTGGGTATTCGTAATCGCAGGAGTATCTACAGCGGTCATGCTACCAGTCATATATTTTTATCAATCACCAGGAAACATCATTGTTTTAATGACTGTTCTAGGTTTCGTATATGGAGCGCCGTATGGTGTAAATGCGACTTATTTAAGTGAAAGCTTCCCGACTTATATTAGAGGGACTGCTGTAGGTGCGGCTTATAATACGGGAAGAATCGGTGCAGCTATAGCTCCAATCCTTATTGGAATTATCGCTACCTCACAATCCATTGGATTTGGACTAGCTGTGTTAGGTATTTCTTATGCACTCATGGGGTTAATTCCTGCACTATTCATAAAAGAGAAAATGTATGATACTTTTGAAAACGATACAAAAGGAAAAATGTTAGAAAAAGAGGGGGAGGTAGGGGAAGAAGAAGCAAATGAGGTTCTAGTGTAAAAACCGCACTGACGCCAAAGTTAACAAGAGGATGAATAAAAAGATGCAGTTATTTCCATAACCTCTTTTTTATTGTATGATAAATAAAAAATGGAATTTAAGAGGAGTGGATATTATGCTGAAAATTTTACAAATTGTTTTTTCAATCATAGGAATCTCTCTCTCAGCTTATGGACTTATCACACGTGATTATCAACTGAATTTCCTAATGATATTCTTCTTAGGTTTATTTGTTCTAACTTTAGGAATTAAAGAATTTCAAAGAGAGAGAAAAGCTTATGGTTTGTTAATGATTGCGCTATTTTTATTTTCAGTATATGTGTCAATTCAAAGTTTCATATGGATCTAAATAAAGTAGTGGTGTTCACTCACTATAATTCAGTCAAACTACTATAAACGAAAATACAATTTTTTGCTGATATAACGTAATTAAATGTTTTATCGTATTAGACGAGCCTTACATTTAGCACTGTGAGGCTTTTTTTATGGAGTCATTATGTGACAAATGTTACCTTTTATTCTATATTATTAAATAGATTGGAGGTATATTGTTTGGATAAGGGAAAATTAATATTGGATATTCTAGAAGGTTTAAATAATCAGGAAGAGCCTAAGTTTTATGATTTTGAAATAGACAAACAAACATTCGGAGAAATCGTTGAAATGATCCAAGAAAAAGGGTTTATTTCTGGTGCGAGCATTTATCGTGAATGTCTAGAGAATAAAGTAATTTCGGTTTCCTTGTATAACGCCAAGATTGAATTAAAAGGATTAAATTACATAGAAAATAATATTATGAGTCACATCTAACTGTAGTGAACCCCAAAAGATAGGTTTTTAGTCTAACTTTTGGGGTGAAGTACAATTGAGTGACTATTTTTTATTTACTGGTACAACTACTGTTACTTTTTCACCAATAAATCTGTTATCTTTTGAAGCACTATCAAAAACAAATTTTAATTCTTTGACACTTTCTAAACCTTCTTTTCCTAAATTAAAAATAACTTCACCTTTTTGTATTACTTTGCCAATAAATTCGGACTCAAAATGAGAAATTTCAACAATTGAATTGATTTGACGTTTTGTATCAGTAGTCATTTTCGCCGAATTTGGATGGAAACTTAAAGTATCATCAGATAAATTTTCTCCTGTTATAGATAGGATAAGTACATTTGTTTCAGCATCTGTTTCAATCATTTTTGGATCACGTGCAACTAGTTTAGCTGTTTTTATTCCATCAATTGAAAATGCAACATCAGCACTTTTGTATTTTTCAGTTGGTGCTTCATACAAATCAGTGATTGTATATGTACCTGCAAAATCATCTTTCACTATTTCACCAGCATTCGCTTCTGTTAAATTATCTGCTTTATTGGCTTTACTTTCTTTGTTTATTTCGATGTTAGTAGAACCTGTTACAGCTTTTTCTAGTGAAGCTGCATACTTAGCAAATTCGTTATCTTCCATATCACCATTCATTTGTAATAAGAACTTTCCACTTTGATGAGTGTGAGAATAAAACAGAGGACTGGAATTTCCTAATTCATCATAATAACTCTTTGCTTTTTTTAGATTTTCCTCATTATCGAATAAAAATATTCGACCACCTGAATCAGCACCAAGAGAAGGGATTAAAATTCGTTTACCTTCTTTTCGGATATTTCCAAATTCATCATTTGGTAAGTCCGAAATTTCTCCTAGGTCTAAACCATCATCTTTAAAATGTTTAATTACATCATCTGTTGTTTTAGCAAGTACTTTTTGATGCTCTTCGGTTTTAGCACCATTCCCTTTTGGCTTATCGTCGTTTGATGAATCGCTTTCACATCCAGCTAATCCTAAGCTTAATACGAATGCTGCACTAAAAATTAATTTTTTCTTCATAAAAAATCCTCCCTTTATATTACCATTCTAGGAAATTTGGAGGGAGAAGTACATAGACAAATAGAAAACTGTGATTAATACCTATTAAATTAGAAACTGCTAAATTGTTAGTGCGGATTAAAAGCCATTTTTGGGTGTGTGACAAGCATCGATAACGAAAAGAGGGGGAGACGGGTGTCCTGCTCAAACCAGACTTTTCAAAAATGAGGTAACTCTTTGTTAAGTCAGTATATTATTGCTTTCTCTTCTTTGAAATACCATAGCCTATAGGGAATTGGTGAGTGAACTCTAATCTAATACGTCTATGTGGTTCACTGGAATCTTGCCAAATCCATTCTGTTATTTCTTAGCTATGCATCACTAAATTTCTATTTATAGCATTTATTGCTGTATCTCGATTATAAAAACACGGGATTGCTGATTTCGGTAGTGAAAAGAACTTTAAAAGTTATAAAAAGACCAGTATTTCCTGGTAGTCCATATATAGTATGACAAAATCTATGTGGTATAGTAACTGTGGATTGTTGTAATTTATCTAGTACAACCAAACGCTAATTAGAGTAAAGGGGAATTATTTATGGCTTTATTAAAAGATTATTTTAGTCAATCTAGTTGTGAAGTTGAAATAAATTTGAAATTAGTTAATGATGAGAGTGTAGAATTCCACATTCATTTCCGCTCTGGTCTTGCTTTTCCAGAGGTGAATACAAAAATCGTTTGCTTAAAGAAAGATTTCTTAAAGTTATTAGATGATTTAAAACAAATCGATATTATGCATCTAAGTATGTTAGAACCTCATGATCCAGGCTTGTGTATTTATCACATTCCTCTATTTGGCAATTATTATTATCCTGGACATGGTTTCCTTCAAGTGCCCGAACATGAAAGGGATGAATGGGAGCCTTATTATAGATTAATTTTTGTGTTAGATGCAGGGGAGAAGAATAATCATAGTGCATCAGAAAGTGGTCCTGCACTATGTCTAAGAGTAAAAATGGAACAAATTAACGAATTTGTTGACAGTTTAAAATCAGAGGTAAATAGTTTTTGAGTTTATAAAGAAATCACTGGTGTAGTATAGCTAAGTACAACACAGAACGTTAATCAAGCCCTAAAAACACAGGTTGAAGAATTACTATTAAGTCACCAAAATAAAAATAACTCATATTTTGACCATAGGCTAAAGATTTTTCAGATCATGGAATTAATTATCTTCATGATTCCATTTACATTAATCGATTCATTACTTGCTTTATCTACAATAAATGTGTATTCTAAATCATTCACCACAGTTCTATACGTTATAAAGCCATCACTTTTGAAATAAACCATTTCCTGACCATTTCCCAAATGAACTTTCTTTGCATTGTTTGGATATGACATATCATTATCGTTTGGTATGATAGCTAAAGTGTAATGTTTTTTCCCGTTGTTTTCATCCAAATAATATATAGTTAATTGTGAACTCTTGTGATTAAATGATGCGAAAACATGTGTAAATGAAATTGGGGGAAGTCGAGTAGGTAATGGAATGTCCTTTTTAAAAGATGTCTTTCCCTCTTGAATAGCTTTGTTCACCTCAGTATATTCTCCATTTTCTAAATATATTTTTTCTAAATCAGTCGTAATAGCATATGCATTACTCATTTGAAAAGTTAGAATCAAAAATAGAAAAAAGCATATTTTTTTCAATTAAAATCTACCTACCTCCGTAAATATATTACTTATTAATTTTCCTAAAAAAGAAGGAATTATGTATTTTTAACTATGCCTTCAACATTCTCTTATTGCTTTTCTAAAATTCTTATTTGGATTGTTAAAATAATTGGAGTGATTGCTACAATAATTAAAACCCTAACAATAAAATCCATTATTTGGTGTGTAACAAGTGTTTAATAAACCAATCCAAAGTCACCAAAATTACGAAAAAGTCACTTTTCTCCGGAAAACCTATGAAATCGGGCAAAAGGCAAGTCTTTGTACATTCGTGAAAAACCTTGCTATAATAACCTTTGCGAATACATATGAAAGAGGGTAAAAGCATGAACGCTTACGATGAA